>JBFFKS010000019.1:0-11717 GCA_041555275.1 Xianfuyuplasma sp.
GCATATTCATCATTACCTAAAATAAAAATATCAGCGCCATTCTCACTTAGTTTACGAATACTAGTTATATCGAAAGGGGTTACTGCAATTTTCATGTTCTCACTTCCTCTTAATACTTAAACTCATTCCATCACCAATTTCATAAATATAATTATCAAAACCTTCAGCTTTGACAATGAATTTATTAAAATCATGTATTTTCCTTAATAATTGTCTTAAATCACGACTCTCAACTTCAGTATTGACTAATCCATGAAATAATAAGTTGTCTGTTACAATTACTCCACCTTCATTTAATAATATCTTGTATTTATTAAAGAAATTTTTACTTTGAGCCTTTGCAGCATCGATAAATATGACATCAAAATTTCCAAGTTTACTTTCGTTAATTTCCAATGCATCCTGAAATAATATATTGATTTTATTGTCAAGACCGGCTTCTTTAATATTTTCGAGTGCTTGTTCGTACATTATTTTGTCTCGTTCAATTGTAGTCACAACAACATCATTATTCAGGACCATATTGATTGCTGAATACCCAATAGCAGTTCCTATTTCAAGTACATTTTTAGCTTCTCTTAACCTAATAATTTGATTTAAGAATCTAATACCATCTTCCGTAATAATCGGTACATTATTCTTTTCTGCAAACATTCTTAAAGAAACCAACAACTTATTAGTTTCTTTAAGATTAATTGATTGCAGATAATCATTACCCATTATTTTTCTTCTTCTGCTTCTTCTTCATCATCAAGAAAAGCATCCAGAACTTCTTGAACCATATCAAATTCTTCTTCGTCTTCGATTTCTACTAAGTTTCCGCCACCTTCATCTGTTTCATCATAAACAGCAGCAAATACTTCTTCACTGTCATCATTAGGGATCTTATATACTACATACTTCTTCCCATTTTCTGGTCCTGTAAATGTTAAAACAACCTCAAATTCTACTTCTGCTCCACTTTCATCTGTTACGAAAATTCTTTTATCATCCATAATATTCCTCCTAATTTTTACTATCCAAGTAGCCTTGTAAAATAATAACTGCAGCCATTGCATCAATACTATTCTTTCGTTTTTTTCGTTTTAGATTTTGACTAATCATCATATTTGAAGCCATTTTTGATGTGAGTCTTTCATCCCACAAGATGACTTTCACATCACTGTTTGCCTCAATGTCAGTTTTAAAGGTTTTGGCAAGTAAAGCTTGTTCACCAATACTTCCATCCATATTTTTAGGTAATCCTAGAACTACCTCATCAACATTATACTTTTTAATGATTGTCAAAGTGTACTCTAATGCACTACTAAAGTCTTTTTCAGTAAAGCGATATGTTTCAAGTCCTCTAGCTAGAAAATTCAATTCATCACTTACGGCAATACCTAATGTTCTATTCCCTAAATCTAACCCTAATTTTTTCACTTAATCATTTCCTTTACAGTACGTAATGCTTCATCGACTTTTGATATATCTCGCCCACCAGCTTGTGCCATATCTGGACGTCCTCCACCATTTCCACCAGTAATAATCGCTGCTGCTTTTGCAATGTTTCCTGCATGTACCTCTATATTGCTTTTTGCAATAAATGTAACTTTGCCGTCTGCTACATTCGCGATAAAGACAAATCCTTTTCCTAATTTATCCATCAATCTATCTGCTAGTGGTTTCAAACTATTCTTATCAACATTTTCTACTTTGATTACGAGTTTATTTTCATCTGCTTCAAGTATCAAATCATCAATATTTTCAAGTGTTTGTGCTTTGAGTAATTCTCTATATTCCTTATCCAACTCACGTGCTTTATCTCCTAACAAGGCAAACTCAGCGCGTTTATTGATAATATCTTGATAGCTACCAATAATTTCGTCATTGCGTTTAAAATCAAATGATAATGTAATTCCTTTTTCTTGTGCTTCTGTTAAAATCTTTTGAACTTTATGATCTAGTTTGTCCATTTCCTTATGAAACCCAATAAATTGATTTTTAATATTTTTTATTGCATCATTTGCATGACCACTAATACGATATATTCCACTTCCTTTACTTTCTATAGAAGCAATAGCAAATCTTTTGATTACACCAGTATTTTCCACATGTGTTCCTCCACATAAATCTACAGTGTAATCCATATCCACTACTCGAACTTTATCACTATACTTTTCACCAAATTCAGCAATAGCACCCATTTCTTTTGCTTCATCAATTGTTTTTTCTTGAATATTTACAGGAATATTCGCTTTAATCTTTTCATTAACAATTTTTTCAACTTTTAGTAATGTATCATCATCAAGATTATCATAATTATTAAAATCAAAACGCATTGCTTCACTAGTAACATTTGATCCTTGTTGGGAAACATGATCTCCTACGACTTCTCTAAGTGCTGCAAATAGTAAATGTGTTGCGCTATGATTATACATTGTTAATTCACGATTATGTTTATCAACTTTTGCAATAACTTTTTGTCCATCTACCAGAGTGTTGTTCTCAAGAAGATGGATAAATTGTCCATTTGGCAATTTTTGAACATCCAAAACTTCATAAGAAGATTCATTTGTTTCCAAGATTCCCTTATCCGCAACCTGACCGCCACTTTCAGCATAGAATGGTGTTTTTTCTAAGACAACGCCTTCTTCAAAACTTTTTAATACGGTTGTTACTTCTTCAAGTGAATCATATCCTGTGAAGATATCTTTTTCTTTAAAAGCAATGAATGCTTCATTTTGACTTTTCATTGAAACGTTCCCTTTACGAGCATTTCTTGCGCGATCTTTTTGTTTCTCCATCTCAATTTTAAAACCTTCACTATCAACGCTAAACCCTTTCTCCTCAGCCATTTCAATCGTTAATTCCAGAGGAAATCCGTATGTATCATATAGAGTGAATGCTTGTTCACCAGATAATTTTTTTGACTCATTTGTCAAAATTATTTCTTCTAATATTTTTTCTCCAAGGCTTAATGTCTCAAAGAATTTTTCTTCTTCTAATCTAATTACCTTAACTAGAATTTCTTTCTTATCTCTTAAGTATGTATAGAAATATCCCATTGCATCAATTACGCTGTCAATCAATGTATATAAAAATGGTTTATTTATTCCTAAGGATTTCCCATGTTTAATTGCACGTCTTAGTAATCTTCGTAAAACATACCCTCGTCCCTCATTTGACAAAACAGCACCATCACTAACAGCAAATACAACAGTACGTAAATGATCTGCGATAACTTTGTATGACATTTGCCCACTATATTTTTCACTAGCTAATTGTTCAATTTCAGAAATAATTGTCATAAATGTATCTGTTTCAAAGTTTGTTTCAACATTTTGGATAACACAAGCCATTCTTTCAAGACCCATACCGGTATCTATATTTTTACTTGGCAATTCTGGATAGTTTTTTCTTTCTAAGCCAGTTACTGAATTAAATTGAGAGAACACAATATTCCAGATTTCAATATATCTTTCATTTTCAATATCATTTTCAATAACATCTGTTTTTAAATCGCCATATTTTATACCACGATCAAAGAAAATTTCTGTACAAGGACCACATGGACCTTCTCCTATTTCCCAAAAGTTATAATTTGTTCTTATAATGTGGGATTCTTCTACCCCTACGTTTAACCATGCATTAAATGTCTCTTCATCTGTTGGATAAATAGTGAAATATAGTAAGTCTTTATCAAACCCAAACCACTTTTCACTTGTTAGCAAATCCCAAGCCCAAGGAATTATTTCATCTCTAAAATAATCTCCAATACTAAAATTACCTAACATTTCAAAAAATGTTTGGTGCCTTGCAGTTTTACCAACATTATCGATATCGTTTGTACGAATACACTTTTGTGCGTTGACAATTCGCGGGTTTGGAGGAATGACACTACCATCAAAATATTTTTTAAGGGGTGCTACTCCAGCATTAATCCATAACAAAGTAGGATCATTATTAGGAACCAAGCTTGCGCTTTCTTCCACATTGTGACCTTTCTCTTCAAAAAACTTTAACCATAAATCTCTAATCTCGTTTGTACTTAGTTTCTTCATCAAAATCACTCCTTATAATAAAAAAAGTCCATCCTTATAAATATAAGGACGAACTATATAATCCGTGGTACCACCTTTGTTCCCAGTAAACTAGGCACTCTGTTATCTTTAACGCAGATTTACGTGTGCTATTAACACCTCTTAAAAGTAGCTTCAATATAATACCTTGCTAGTTTCCACCAAACACTAACTCTCTATAAAAGCATTTTATACCTACTAGACTTTATCATTGATTTCAAAAGTATTATACACAATATAGACGTTAAATGCAACTCAATTAAACTGATTATTTGGAATTAAAACCATTCCATAACAATTCAAATGATGATTCTATAAAATTATCACAATCTTCTACATCATAATTTAGTAAAAATCTTGTTGTTGCGTGTATCGCATCTTCAAAATATAATGTTGAGAATTCTGGATAATTATTTGTAATAGGATTCGAAGTGTGTGTTTGTAAAATTTGTTCTCTAAACTTTACAAATGCTCACATCACTAAGTCTTTGTTAAATGATTTTTATTTTTTATTATTCTTTTTAAGATGTCAGTGGTTAGAAATCGTCTTTTCTAAATCACAGGTTACTTAGTCTCGAGTTATTCAATAGTCATGTCCAATTCTTTTTCCTCGTCAGGTAAGAGAGCTTGCATAAGAACACCAATGATTAAAGGAAACATTAATCCACTTAATTGGAATGATATATCACCAGTTTTGATTACATCGATACCAATAAATATGTATGAGTAAGCTGGTATTAACGTTACTGCTGTTCCTAATAAAATCATTGTTGAAATGATAAGTAAGTTCTTTTGATTACTAAAATCAATTTCTGAGTTGAGCAATACCTTTAACCCGTTTAAGAATATGAAACAATATAACAATAAACTGAGTCCACCAAATACTGCGGTTGGAATATATGCAAGTAAGGTAAGCATTGGTGTAAACGAAACGATTATCGCCAGTACTGCAGCACCACCAACTACATATTTACTCGATACTTTTGAAATAGCTACCGAAGCTGTACTCTCACCATATGTTGTTACTGGTGAAGAACATAATAGTCCAGCTGCTAATGTTGCAAATCCTTGTGCTTGTAAAGTTTTATTTAATCCTGGATCTTGCAATAAGTCTCTTTTAACTGTTGCACTTAATACTGTATGGTCTCCAATATGCTCTGCCATGGATACAAATGAAATAATTATAAATGGCACTAATTGAATAAATGAAATATTACTTACACTGAATTTAGACCAAGTATTAAAGATAGATTTAAATGGGTTTTCAACCACAAAGTTACCCATGTCACTAAGAGTTGCTAATCCACCACCAATAATTAGGTTAATGATTATTGCAGTAATACTTGAAATGGCCAAACCAATAATAATACTATATGTCTTTGTGACTTTATTTCCCCTTAAAACAAATAAGGTTGTTATGATAAATGTTAAAATTGCAATTCCTAATGTAGACCATTGTTCTAACGATAATGTATTTCCTGTTGTAATAGTTGCATCTAACCCAAACCATGATATAGAGTACGCAACCAATGAAATTCCTAATATCATTATAATTGGTCCAACAATAACTGGCGTTAAAATATTTTTTATCCACGCAGTACCTGTAAATCTAACAATTGTTCCAATAACGATATACACCAACCCAATTGTAATTACACCCATAATCAATAAAGTTGGATTCCCAATGGATAAACCAAATAATAACGGAATGAATGTTCCTGAGTTACCTAAAAAGACTGCAGACTTCTTTGTCCAAAGTATATACAGTAATGTCCCTATCCCAGCTGTCATTAACCCAAGTGCAGGATTTATCCCAATTATAATTGGAATCAATATGGTAGCTCCAAACACCGCTACTAGCTGTTGTAAGGACAAAAATAACCACTCTACATAAGATTTCGGTTTGTCATAAATATCATATTTCATATCATTCATATTTATCTCCTTTAAATTGAAGCTTAATATGCCTATTATATCATTTGAACTATGTGCAATACAAGATGCATTAATGACAGGATAATATTGAAAACAGCAAAGATAAAAATAGATATATTGATTGGTCTTTCAGGTATGATGCGGCTTACAACACATTTTTAGTTGCAACTAAGCATGATATGCATATGGTGCAATTTGAACACACTATTCAATTTTCATCATAGTTCACATGAATGTTAGGGCTTTTCGCGCAAATTTGATATAATTAGAGTAATTAGATTTCCATTCAGGAGGTATTACTATGAAGAAATTACAGGAAGTATTTCTGAACTTGGAGAAGTTATAATTGATACTGATTATACTCTAGTAGAAATTGTAAGAATTAGACCAATAAATTAATTAACAAAAAAGGGTGCTACCTTCAAGTAGCACCCTTTTTCTTTGTATTTTTTACACCAAAGCCCAAAATCACGTTGTTATTTTGTATATCATTAGTTACTATTACATTTGACAATTCTTATAATAATCAATCACTCATCCAAGATTCATCTGTAGGGTCTTGTTTCCATTTATTCAATTTCTCAATATCTGATTCTTTGATGTAATTCATTTCTAAAGCTACTTCTTTTAATATGTCATAATTAGATATGGCATGATATTCGGTATTGTTATCGCTAAATACTTTAAATGCCTTATTTAAGTTATACGAGAAGATTGCTACTACTCCTAGAACTTCAAAGCCTACTTCTTTTAAAGCATTTACTACCTTCACACAAGATCCACCAGTACTTATTAAATCTTCGATCACAACTACTTTAGCACCTTTTATTACTTTACCTTCAATTGCGTTGTTACGACCATGATCTTTACTGGTACTACGAACATAACCCATTGGTAAATCTAAGATTTCACTAACAAGTGCTGCATGGGCGATACCTGCTGTTGCAGTACCCATTAAGTATTCTACATTTGGATACTTCTCCAACACTTTTTTTGCCAATGCATTTTCTATAACTTTTCTTGTTTTTGGGAATGACAGTGTTAATCTATTATCACAATATATTGGTGACTTAATACCACTAGCCCATGTGAATGGTTCATTAGGTCTTAAAAATACTGCATTTATGTTTAGAAGTTCTTTCGCGATAAGTTTCTCCATCATTAACAAAACTCCTTCACACATCTTTTATATGCTTCTAATGGATTGTCTGCGTTGGTAATTGCACGACCAACTACAATAAATGTAGATCCCATTTCTTTTGCTAATTGTGGCGTACTTACTCTTACTTGATCATCAATGTTGTTTGAAACAAATCTGATTCCTGGAGTTACACTTACCAATCCAATTTCTTTTATAATTGAGGCTTCAAGTGGAGAACAAACAACACCATCTAGTCCTGCTTTTTTTGTATTTATCGCATAGTGTTTCACTGTTTTATCCATTGGAGTATTGATCAATAGCTCTTCTTTTAGAACTTCATCACTAGTTGACGTAAGTTGTGTCACTGCGATTAGAAGTGTGTTACTTCCTACTTCATCAATTGCTTTTTTTGCATACTCCATCATTTTGATTCCACCTGATGCATGTACATTTGTCATTTCAACATTTAGTGACGCTATGTTTTTCATGGCTTTATATACTGTTGTCGGGATATCATGTAGTTTTAAATCTAAGAAGATTTTATATCCTTGTTTCTTTAATTCTTTTACTAGTTCTGGTCCCTCTTTATAAAATAGTTCCATCCCTATTTTTAAGAAAGGCTTTTCTCCGGGTATTTTCTCAATGAAGTTAAATAACTCTTCTTTGTCTTTAAAATCACATGCAATAATTACGTCATTCATTTATGGCTTCCCCCAATGATATCTTTTAGATTTTTTATTCCTAATTCTTTCATTAAAATTGGTAAGTCCTCAATAATCTCTTTGGATGCATATGGATCAATTAAGTTAGCTGTTCCTACTTGCACTGCCGTAGCTCCTGCATACATCATTTCAATGACGTCTTTTGCATTCATTATTCCACCCATACCAATGATTGGAATATTAACTGCCTTATATACTTCATGGACCATTTTTAGGGCAACTGGTTTGATTGCTGGTCCACTAAATCCCCCGTAAGTATTTGCTAAAAGAGGTTTTCCTGTTTTTATATCGATACGCATTCCTACTAGAGTATTAATCATACTGATTGCATCAGCTCCAGCTGCTTCCACAGCCTTCGCTATTTCACTAACACTTGTTACATTAGGTGATAATTTTACATAAACAGGTAAATCAGTTACTTCTTTAACTGCTTTTGTTAAATCTGCTGCAATATCTTTATCAGTACCAAAGCTCATTCCTCCTGCTTTCACATTAGGACAACTTATATTTAGTTCTATCGCACCAACCATATCGCTTTTAGATATAATTTTTACAGCTTCCAAATAATCCTCTTTTGTACTTCCACCAATATTCGCAATTACTTTTTTATGGTAGACTTTTTTTAGTTTTTCTAGTTCAATATTTAAAACATCATGAACCCCAGGATTTTGTAGTCCTATGGCATTTAACATACCACTATAACTTTCAGCGATACGTGGTGTTGGATTGCCAAATCTTGTTTCCAGTGTTGTTCCTTTAAACGAAAAACTTCCTAGAATATTGATATCATAATAATCTGTAAACTCATACCCAAATCCAAATGTTCCTGAAGCAGGAATAATTGGATTATCTAAAATCATTCCTGGTAAAATAGTTTCCATATTAGACATTGATGTATACCTCGTTCGATTCTAATACGGGACCTTCTTTACAAATTCTTTTATAAGACGTTAGTGTTTTATGACTACAACCCATACAAGCACCAAAACCACATCCCATTCTTTCTTCAAAAGAAAGTTGCCCTTTATATCCTTCGTGGATCAAGGCGTGCAACATTTTTTCAGGTCCACAAGCATAATAATAATCAAATAATAAGTTATGTTCTTTAATAACATCAATAACATTCCCATGATATCCATAAGTACCATCCATAGTTGCAACATAAACGTTCGCTCCTAAGCTTCTAAACATTCCTTCTAGGAAGATATCATGTTTCGAATTAAAACCGAGTACAACGTCAAATTCAATCTTTTTACTTGCAAGTTGTTTCGCAACTCCAAGCAACGGGGGTACTCCTACTCCTCCACCAATAAGAAGCTGTTTATTTGGTTTTTCCATAATTGTGAATCCATTGCCTAGTGGACTTAAAACATCTAATTCATCAAACTGCTTCTTTTTCGCCAATCGAGCTGTTCCTTCTCCAAATACTTTGTAGATGATTGTTATTTTGCCATCCATGTACTCGCTTATCGAAATGGGTCTTCTTAAAAAATTTTGATAAGAATCATCGATTTTAATATTGATGAATTGTCCTGGATTTTTTATTTCTTTTGTATCTCCTTTTAAGACCATTTGATAAGTTTTATAGGCAATTAATGTGTTTGATAATACAGTGTATATTTTATTCATTAAATGCACCATCCTTATAGACTATTTGACCATTGCATAGTGTCATTACTGGCCATCCATAACACAACCATTTGTCAAATGGTGTGTTTTTACCTTTTGATACAAATGTGTTTTTATTTATCTTTTTTGCTGTATTTAGATCAATAATTGTTATGTCTGCGACACGTCCTTTAATCAACTTCCCGTATGGTAAGTTCAATCTTTTTGCAGGATTTAAACTGAACCAATTTACAATATCAGCTAGAGATGCAATTCCTGTTCGTACTAGATTTGTATAGATAAGCGGGAACGAAGTCTCTAATCCGACGATCCCAAAGGGAGCGTGTTTCATTCCTTTTGCTTTTTCGTTTTCCATATGTGGTGCATGATCCGTCGATATCATTTCAATTGTTCCATCAGTTAATCCGCCAATCAAAGCGTATTTATCATCTACTCCTCTTACTGGAGGGTTCATTTTAAAGTTGGTATCTCGAACATCAAATTCAGTAAGTAATAAGTGATGAGGAGTTACTTCAGCACTCACGTTTACTCCTCTTTTTTTAGCTTCTCTTATAATTCTTACTCCTTCTTTTGTTGAGATATGACATACATGGTATTTCGCTTTCGTTTCTTCTGCGATTAAAGTATCTCTTGCGATTTGAATGGATTCGCTTAAACTAGTAATTCCATCCCATCCTTCAAGTTCGGCCATCATTCCCCTATGCACATAACCACCATATAAGATTTCCTCATCCTCACAATGAGCTGCGATTAGTGTTTCATATTTATGTGCATAACGCATTGCCTCATACATTTGTTTTGTTGATTGAATACCGTAACCATCATTGCTAAATCCACAAACTTTGTTTGCCATTGAATTCATATCTACGATATCAGCACCGTGTTTTTGCCCTTTTGTTATAGTTGCATACGGTAGTACTTTGATAACAGCTTTTTCTTCGATTAAATCTAGAATATGATTTAGTGTTTCAATACTATCTGGGGCTGGTTTTGTGTTTGGCATAGCACATACAAGTGTGTATCCACCTTTTGCTGCTGCTTTTGTACCCGTTTCAATGGTTTCTTTCCCTTCATATCCTGGTTCTCTTAGATGAACATGCATATCGATAAAGCCAGGTGAAATGAATTTATGTTCACAGTTGATTACTTGATGATTATCTATAGATATATCATCATCTATTTCAACAATCTCCTCGCCAATAATTAGTAAGTCTTTTTGAACCAGTTCTTTTTTAATAAGAAGTTGGCCGTTTTTAAGTAAAATACCCATTACTTAACAATCACTACTTTATCGTATGTACCTAAGTCAGTGATATATGCCTTTACAGTTTCATCTTTACTTGTTGGGATATTTTTCCCAATGTAATTTGCACGAATAGGTAATTGACGATGACCCCGATCTATTAATACTGCTAGTTCAATTGACGTGGGTCTTCCTAAATCAATACATGCATCCATTGCTGCTCTAATGGTACGTCCTGTATAAAGAACATCGTCAACCAGTAAAACCACTTTATCTTTTAGAGATGTTTTCACATACTCTTTATTAATACTTTTATCAAGGTCTGTTTTGATATCATCGCGGTATGGTGTAATATCAAGTTCATAGTTTTCAACTTTTATACCTTCAATTTTATAGATGTTATTCGCAATGATATCTGCGAGAACAACTCCTTTTTTTCTAATTCCTAACAAAACAAGATTTTCTAGAGATTTATGCTTTTCAATGATTTCATATGATAAACGGCGTAAAGTTCTTTTCATTGTTTCATTGTCTATTATTATTTTTTCCATTAGCTAAACGCTCTTTTCAAAACTGCCATTCTTATATAAACACCGTTTGCCATCTGTTTAAATATTCTTGATTTGTAACACTCTACTACGTCATTGTCGATTTCTGTTTTACGATTAAATGGTGCAGGATGCATGATGATTGCACGTTCTTTCATTTTTGCGACTTTGTCCATAGTTAATCCGAAATTATTTAAATATTCTTCTTTTGACAATTGGATTTCATAACCATGTCTTTCATATTGAACACGAAGTAACATAATGATATCCATATCAGATAAAACATTGTTAAAGTCTAGATATTCAGCACTACCATCATCAAACTCTTTTGGGCCACTAATATAAACTTCCATACCTAGTCGCTTCATAATTTCAATATTTGTATGAGCAACTCGTGAATGTCTAATGTCTCCAACTATTGATATTTTCAATCCTTCA
>JBFFKS010000020.1:0-10580 GCA_041555275.1 Xianfuyuplasma sp.
AGTATGGTTTTGTTTGATGATAAACTCATTACCTTTTCTGAACACCATAACTTGTTCATCAACAACATACTATCAAGGTTAAAATCACCAGATTCTTTAATTCGTAAATATCATCATGATTATTTGTTTTATGTAATTTACGATATTATTACAGATGAGGTGCTAAACACCTTTTACTATGCATCAAGTCAAGTAGATAAACTTGAAGAAAATTTATTGCACTTAGGTAGAGAAGATGAATTAACACTATATAATCTAAGAAAAGAACTTGTTCACATTAGAAATTATAGCAATCAGTTAAATTCTAATTTATTTGGAAACAGTATGTTAATGATGAAAATTGATATTAACCAAACAAACAAATATTATGATGATTTAAAAGATCATATAATAAATCTAAATGAGAAAGTCAAAACCGAACTTGAGTTACTAAATGGTATATTTGATTTATACATGAACAATAACGCTCATAAAATGAATCAAATTATGAAGACACTTACGATATTTAGTGCGATATTCATTCCGTTATCATTTGTTACGGGTATCTTTGGTATGAATTTTACAAACTTTCCAATTCTTCAAAACGAGTACGGATTTCTAATATTTTTAGGAATTACAATCCTTATTCCAGTCCTGATGTTAACATATTTTAAGAGAAATAAGTGGTTCTAATTATACGCTAAGATATATAAAATTATTTGTCTCTTTTTCTATTTCTTTTGCACAAATGAAAGATTTACACAAAAAATAGGTATTGACAAAGAACAATCATTGTCATAAAATTTAAGTAATAAATCGTTGATTAGAAGTGAGTAGGTAATTAAATTAATTTGTAGAGAACTAGTGTTTGGTGAAAACTAGTATTTAATTGATTATTGAATGGGTCTAAGAGAGAATGTTTGAATAAAGTAGAACATTTCGGGAGCTCCCGTTATAGAGCTAGGATATGTTTGTATCTAAAGAGAGCATTCTTTCGAGAATGAAATATGAGGTGGCACCACGTTTATAACGTCCTCTACACAGTTTTTTGTGTAGAGGACTTTTTTATATTCTAAGGAGGTATCGATAATGAGTAAATGAACTATATTAATAAAAAATCAAAAAATAGACCGGATCATAAAAAAAATTAAGGAGGAAATAAAATGGAAAGAGAATTTGGAAGATTTGGTGGACAATTTGTACCACCACCAGTAGTAAACGCGCTAAATGAATTAGAAAAAGCGTTTAATGATGCAATAAAGGATCCCACATTTATAGAAGAACTTAAGTATTATTTAAAAGACTATGTAGGTAGACCAAGTCCCCTATACTTTGCTGAGAACTTAACAAAAAAATATGGAGGAGCAAAGATATACTTAAAAAGAGAAGATCTTAACCATATGGGTGCGCATAAAATTAACAATACAATTGGACAAATTTTGCTTGCGAAAAGAATGGGTAAAAAGAAAGTAATCGCTGAGACAGGTGCAGGACAACATGGTGTGGCAACAGCTACAGCAGCAGCACTTTGCGGTATGGAGTGTGAGGTTTTTCAGGGAAGAATTGATATGGAAAGACAGAAACTTAATGTATTTAGAATGGAGATGTTAGGTTCTAAAGTTACTGGAGTTGATACAGGGACAAAAACACTTGCTGACGCGGTTGATTTTGCGATTGGTAAATGGGTAGAAAGAATCGATGATACTTTCTATCTATTAGGTAGTGTCGTAGGACCACATCCTTATCCAACGATTGTTAAGTATTTCCAAGATGTAATAGGAAAAGAGGCAATAAGACAAATTCAGGAAGTTGAAAATAAGCTACCTGATTATGTAATTGCATGTGTTGGGGGAGGTTCAAATGCAATCGGATTATTTAATCAGTTTATACCTCACAAATCTGTAAAAATAGTTGGGGTTGAAGCTGCTGGAAAAGGGTTAAATACTAAAGAACATGCCGCAACAATGACTTTAGGTCAAGAAGGAATTATTCATGGTATGAATACAAAAGTTATTCTAGAACCAGATGGTAGTATTAGCCCTGTTCACTCAATTAGTGCTGGTCTTGATTATCCTGGTGTAGGCCCTGAACATGCTCACTTACAGGATATAAAAAGGGCAACTTATGAAAGTTGTACAGATGAAGAAGCAGTACAAGCATTCTTAGAATTATCAAAAGTAGAAGGAATTATTCCTGCGATTGAATCAAGTCACGCAATTTCTTATGCTCTTAAATTAGCACCTACCTTAAAGAAGGACCAAGTTATTATTATAAACTTATCAGGTCGTGGGGATAAAGATGTTGAAGCAATTGAGAAATATTTAAAAAATGCAGAAGAAACAAAAGAAGCCAAATTTAAACAAAAATTATTTTGTTAGTTAACAAAAGTTATGAAATAAAAAAAGTAGATTCTATCTACTTTTTTATTTTAAATTATTTTATAAGATTATCAATTTTCGAGACATATTTTTCCATATCGAACTTTCTTAATAATCCATTTTGATTCATATATCTGATTTTACCGAAAATAGGACGATCTGCCCAAGCTCTATCATGTTTCCCAAAACTCCAAGCAACACCAGTGTATCCATTTGGAGTATTACCATCTAAGAAATAATAGTTATTAAGAGATATTATTATGTAGTACGCTTCTTCTAGGGATTCAGACCATTCTATGATTTTTTTTGCCCAATACATTCGCATATAACCATGCATTTTACCTAAGTGTACCATTTCTTTCATCGCTGTATTAAAGTACTTATCGTGAGTTCTATAATTTATATAGTCCTCTTTTGTGTAAATGATTGGTCTTTTATCATAGAAGTGATCTTCTATTGATTTATATACCCAACCGTATGTAATGTGATTAAAAACATTATACTTTTTATTGTAAAATACAAAGTTATAAGATAGTTCTCGACGAACAACGAGCTCTTCTATAAATAAATCCGCATTACTTTTGCCAGAATTGTGGGTTTGATTATAGATTTCTAAAGGAGAGATGAATCCATATTTTAAATAAGGACTTAATTCACTTGTATATGAGGATGAAGGATCATTTCTTTTATCATAGTTTGATAATTTATTTTCGATAAAATAAAACAGTAGTTCTTTCGCTTCTTGTTCATAAAGGAACGTAGGGGACTTAAAATCAGCTAAATCAATAAATGAGCTGATGCTCTTCATAATTTTTGGTCTTATTGTACGAGCGCTATACTCTTCCTTATTTGATGCGTATAAGACAGGAACTAAAACATTACTCTCAACCAAAGTAAAAGAGATTTTAAAGGTTGTTAAGAACTCTTTAATAGAATCTTCTAGTACTATATGTTCTTGTAAATATGCTCTATCTTTTATAACAAGAGAACTCTTTTTCAATAATGTAAAGAAGAATTCTGTTAATTCCTCGAAGTAGTATACATCATTTGTGAATTTTGATAAAAACCCCTGAAATCCTTTAATACCTTGTAAAAAGAATTGATTATTTCTTTGGTTTTCCTCGGGGGTTCTTAGGAGAATTATTTGAAGTTTTTGAGAATTCGATTCTGCTAATTGCAATGCTCTAGTGAGTCCATGATTATAATGGATTCTAAAAGAAGCAGACATTATATATGTAATGACACCATCTTTTTTATATTGTAATACATCTTCAAATCTATAGTTATTCATTAGCTTTTAGATAACCAATAGCTACACTACCAACACCACTATGAATTGCGGTTGCAGTGGATATTTCTGCAATGTACTCAGGTTCCTTTCCGATAATATTAGTAAATAGAGTTTTGTATTCTAGCACTAACTTCTCGTTTAGACAATGAACAAGTGCATAAGATTCAATTCCTTTTTCTTGAAGATCTTTTTTGATAAGCTTAGCTATTTTTTTTGTGATAGCTTTCTGTGTAAATCCAAATCCAAATGCAGTTCCTTTACCATTTTTTAAGCTCATAATTGGTCTTAAACCAATTAACATACCAATTTTCCCTACTACTTTTGGTACTCTTCCACTCATGGTTGCATATTTAAACGTATTTAAACATACAAGGATTTCAGTATTATTTGATAACTTCTCTAATGTTTCTACGATTTCTTCTTTAGATTTATCTGAGTTCAGCAATTCAATTGCTTTTTGAACCAATAATCCTTCAGTAACACTATTGTTTTTAGAATCAATTACAAATATGTTTTTTTGCTTTGCAATTAGTTTATCTGCCTCTCTTTTTATAACTTCATGTGTTCCACTTAAGTCTTTGCTAACTGTAATCACAAATATCTCATCATAGCGTAATAACAGTTTGCTAAACAAATCATTAACATATTTGATTGATGGCGTAGCTGTTTTTGGATACTCACTAAACTTTTCAAGATTGTTAAATAATAAATCATTTGAAATTGAAAGTTTATCCAAATATGAAGTATTATTTAACATAATATTAATCGGAATAACTACAACATTATTATCTAAAATAATCTCTGGAGAAATGTCTGCAATACTATCGGTGACGATAACTCTTTTCTCTTTTGAATTTTTCATATTCATTTCAAGAAGCATATCATCAATTTTTTGTGATTCAATTTCACCATATTTCTCAAGATTGTTAAAAACTTGATCAGGTGTATTTGTATGGATATGTACTCTAAATCTAGATTTTCCTTTTGCAACGATAATAGAATCACCAAACTTGTTTAGTTCTGTTTTCAATTCTCCTTCATTCAAAGTAGAATATTTAATTAAACCTTCTGTACAGTATCTATATTTAATTTCAGTTTCAAATTCGTGGGAATCCTCTATTACAACATTTTCAGAGCTAATCAATTGAATCTCTTCTTTGTTGAAATAACTACTAATTCCCTTGAAGAAAAGAACCAAACCAAGTGCACCACTATCCACAACATCATTTTGTTTTAAGACATCAAGCATATTTTTTGTTTTTTCAAGAGCAATTTTGACAGTTTCATATGCAAAAAAGAATACATCTTTTAGTGATTTTCTCGTTTTAATTTCCTTTTCTAATGAATTTGCCCACTCATCAATTATTGTAATCATAGTTCCTTCTACCGGATTGCTTAGCGAAGAAACTGTATGCATGTGAGATTCTCTAACTAACCTAGCAAACTCTTCAATGGATATTTCATCATTGTTTGTTGCTGCTATTCTTAGCCCATTGATAAACTGCGCAAAAATAACACCACTATTTCCTCTAGCTCCAATTAGAGCTGCTTCACTAATAGAATCTAACACATTTATAAAAGAATCTGAATGTGTAGATTCTCTTAAAATAGTATTTAAGGTGTAGGTCAAATTATTTCCTGTATCTCCATCAGCTACAGGAAATACATTTATATCATTTAAGTGTTGTCTCTTATTTGTAATATAGGTGTTACCATAATTGAACATTTGATAAAGATCATTTCCAGTAATAGCTTCCATAATATCACCCTTTCTTTGTCATCCTTATTATAGCATCTCTAGTAAAATTATAAATTAGATTGCTTTATTTTATAATGAAAATTTTCAATAAAGGGTTTAATCTTATGCTAAATTAAGTTTATAATATAAATAATAAACTATTTAGTTAGTGAAAATCTATACATAGATTACTTGAGACAAACTAATATTATAATATTGGAAGAAGGAATAATATGATTGAATATAAGATTGGATTAGAAGAAATGAATTGGCATTTACTTGTTGAGTTATATTATGAAGTTGATGGTGTTATTGGACTTGGGAGGAAAAGAGATTTAATCACTATTAAACGTTCATTTTTGAATAGCTATAAAGTTGTTACTGCTTGGGATAGGAACAAAATCGTTGGTGCTGGAAGAATGCTTTCAGATGGATATTGTTATGGGTGGATTCATGATATTGGGGTCCTAAATAGTTATAGAAGAAATGGAATTGGTAAAAGAATTATGGATATACTAATGGATGAAGAAGAGTCTTTACTATTTGGACTAACATCTTCATTTATGGCTATAGATTTCTATGATAAGTTAGGATTTAAAAGACATAAAACCGCAATGGCGAAATATCCCTCAAAATCAACATATTTAGATGATTGATTATTCTTAAAAAAATGATGTGATATCAACACGTCTTTTTTTTTACAACAATTTGCTTGATATTATTATTGATTATGGTACACTCTTATAGGTTAGGAGTGGTAACATGATTACAGTATCAAACTTAGATTTAATTTTTTCTGACAAAAAACTATTTGAAGATGTCAATTTAAAATTTTTACCAGGTAATTGCTATGGCGTTATTGGAGCAAACGGAGCCGGTAAATCAACATTACTCAAGGTATTATCTGGTGAAAAAGATTCTACACGTGGAAATGTTTTTATTGAAAAAGGAAAACGTATGGCTGTCTTAAAACAAGATCACAACCAATACAATGAATATACAGCAATAGAAACAGTTATAATGGGTCATTACAGACTGTTTGAAATAATGAAAGAGAAAGATGCATTATATGCAAAAGAACCTTTTACAGACGAAGATGGAATGAAAAGCGCTGAACTTGAAGGTGAGTTTGCAGAACTAGATGGTTGGAATGCAGAATACGAAGCAGAAATGCTTCTTAATGGACTTAGTGTTCCAATGGAAGACTTTAATAAAAAAATGAGTGATATCTTACCAAAAAACAAGGTTAAGATATTATTAGCGCAAGCGCTATTTGGAGAACCAGATATTTTATTACTAGATGAACCAACAAATAATCTTGATTTTGATGCCATTACTTGGCTAGAAAATTTTTTAATTGAATATGATAATACAGTTATTACCGTTTCTCATGATAGACATTTCTTAAATAAGGTGTGTACACATATGGTTGATATTGATTATTATCAAGCAAAACTGTATCCAGGAAATTATGATTTTTGGCTTGAGTCTTCACAATTGATGCAACAACTTATGGCCAATAAAAATAAGAAAAAGGAAGAGAAGATTAAAGAGTTAAAAGCATTTATTGCTAGATTTAGTGCAAATGCTTCAAAATCTTCGCAAGCAACATCTCGTAAAAAGTCATTAGAAAAAATCAACCTTGATGAAATTATTCCTTCTTCTAGAAAATATCCATTTATTGGATTTGATATTGATAAACAGTTAGGAAAAGAAGTTCTAGAAGTAGAAAATTTATCTGCATCATTAGATGGTAGAAAAGTTTTCGAGAATGTATCATTTGTAGTAGGTCGTGGAGATAAAATTGCTCTCCTTGGTAAAAATGATTTGGCCAAAACAATACTTCTAAGAATATTAGCCGGAGAATTAGAAGCAGATAGTGGAACAATTAAATGGGGGAGTACTGTTACTACGGCACTTTTACCATTTGATAATGAATCATATTTTAAAAATAACAATCATAGTTTAATTGAGTGGTTACAACAATATTCTAAAGATCCTGCAGAAGCATATGTAAGAGGGTTTTTAGGAAGAATGTTATTTAGTGGGGATCAGCCTCTTAAGAAAGTTAAGTACTTATCTGGTGGAGAAAAAATGAGATGTATGTTTTCGAAACTAATGCTTGCTGAAGCAAATACTTTGTTTGTTGATCAACCTACAAATCATTTAGACCTAGAATCTATCCAATCAGTAAATAAAGGGTTAGTAGATTTCAAGGGTGCATTAATTATGACTTCACACGATCACAAAATGTTAAATTCAGTATGTAATAAAATTGTTGAAATCGGTATAAACGGTTCCTATCAAGTTGAAAGTACGTTTGACGATTATTTAGATAATGAAAGAATTAAAGAAAAAAGACAGAAATTATATAATTAATCAAAAATCTAATCACTGATGATTAGATTTTTTTTCTTGTATTGGCTTAGTAAAGACTTGAAAATCATATCTAATAAAAGTTGTACTAAAACGCTTTCGTTTTATTACCTATTCAAGTATAATAATTATATAATTGAAATACACTATAAATTAAAAAGGAGTTTTATTAATGAAAAGATTTTTTGTAGTTTCATTATTAGTTATGTTTTTATTCGTTTTAAGTAGCTGTACTACAGACGAGTTTGAATGTGGAACTGGTACTGAGCTAGTAGATGGGGCATGTGTACCCATAACAGAAGACGATAATGACAATAATTCAGATCAAGGAACAGTTCTTTGCGACAACGGCACAGGACCATATGAAGTAGTTAATGGTGATTTTGTAAATCCACCAGCAGAACCATGGTTTTTTATTGGAGGTTGGATGGTAAGCCAACCAGACGAAATCTGGATGGAAAATTTTGATGCAATTATTTTTGATGTTACAGACGCAGCTTTTCCTGGTAGAAATGTCTGGGATGGTGCATTCTGGCAACCTAAAGTATATACTGAGGCTGGTTGTACATATACGTTAACATTTACATTACGTACAGATGAAGTTGCTGGAAGAGATGTTATTTTATTTTTAGAAGACACAGACAATAATTATTTCAAGTTTATTGAAGAGACAGTTACTCTTACACAAGAGTATCAAACATTTACTTATACTTATGAAGCAGTTGCCACAAACAATGATTCAAAAATAGGAATATTTTTTGCGAATGATGTGGGAACAGTTATTATTGATTCAATTTTAGTTGAACGTAGTTTAACAGAATAAAAGGAGATTTTATGAAAAAAATATTATTATTAGTAATCGTTATGACTTTAGCGATTGTATTAAGTAGTTGTACCCAAGCAAGTATTACTTGTGGTGAAGGAACAATTGCTGTTGGAAATACTTGTGTAATCGATGATGGATCAGATCCATTAGAATGTCCTGTAGGAAAACACGAGGAAAATGAAGTATGTGTTGACGACGTTGTTGATTTAGAATGTCCAGTAGGACAACACGAGGAAAATGAAGCATGTGTAGATGACGTTGTTGATTTAGAATGTCCAGTAGGACAACACGAGGAAAATGAAGCATGTGTGGATGATGTTGTAGATAGTGGTGTTATTGTACTAGTAGAAGGATCAACACTTAATTTTAATGTTGGAGATACACTACCTGATTTCACAACATATTTTACAAGTGAAGGTGTTGTTATTGATGCGTCGATGATTATGCATACATTACTATTAGATGCAAACAATATTATGACTTCCCCAGGAATATATCAAGTTACAATTACAATTGGAAGCGAAGTAAAAACAGTTTCACTAACTGTTAGTGACGGTTCAATTGATTATAGTGATATTGTTGAAGAAGGAGTTGCTGGTATTTATGTCGATCCTTCTCAAAAAACTGTATTTGAGTTGGGGGATTATATGCCTAACTTCTTACCATATTTTATCGCATATGATGGAACTAATTATGTAACTATTACTCCTGATTTAGTATTACATAACTTGTTACTTGCAGCAGATAATAGAATGATTGCAGCTGGAACATTTCAAGTATCGGTTGAACTAAACATCGGTGGAACAGTTTATAGTAAGTCGATTGATTTAACAGTTAATACGATAGGTGGAGCAACTTCAGACTCAATTGGAAGTACAGGATGGGAAGTTCAAGACAGTGAATTTACAGATGCTAATTTGTATGATTCATGGTTTATCCCTAGTGGAGATGTCACTGTAACAGCAGATGCTACTGCTGGAGAAGTTGATGTTCATGTAAATACAGTTGGTATGAATTTCTGGGATGTTATCTTTGCTCAACCAGGGAAAACTTTTGAAAGAGGATATACGTATGAAATTACATATCGTATGAAAACAGGTCTTTCTGAAGGAAGAGATGTTGTCGTATTTGTTGAACCATCTCAGGGTGCAGCAAAATTGTTAGAAGAACAAGTATCACTAACAACTGAATACCAAGACTTTACATTTACATTTGTAGCTGCTACAAATACAACAAGTGGTATGGTTGGAGTATTTATTGGTGCGAACTTACCGGGTGCACACCCAGGATCAATCATTTTCGATTCAGTTGTAATTACAAGAACTGGAGAACCAACTGTTGATGTTTATCTAAATGATATTCCGAATCAGGATTTCACAAACAGTGATATTTCAGATTGGGTAACAGAAGGAAATGTAGCATTATCACATAATGCAACTGGATATTTAGTTGCGGATGTTAGCGCATTTACTGGAGCGTTTTATCAAGAAAATATTCAACTAGGTGGATTCAGTGTTGCAGGTGGAACAACTTATACAGTTACTTATGTTATTAAAACAGATATAGTTGCTGGAAGAGATGTAACATTCTTTGTTGAAGATACAGATGCAGGATATGCAAAATACTTCGAAACAACAGAAACTTTAACTACAGAGTTCCAAACATTCACATATACATTTACACCAACAGTTTATAACCAAGATACAAAAATTGGAATATTTGTTGGAGAAATGGAAAATGGAGTAATAGGAACAATTGTTATTGATTCTATTACTGTTACAACAAATAACTAATCATTTAAAATATGTAAGAAACACCAATACTTTATTATAATATGGTACCTCTAGAGTAGAGTCTATAAAAAGAAAGTAATCACTTGGATTACTACTAATTATAGCAAGTTACTTTGGAGGTATTTTTATATGGAAGAAAAATGATATATAACAAAGATATTAATGTGTAGGAAATGCAATTCAATATAAGTTGTGATAA
>JBFFKS010000021.1:0-10535 GCA_041555275.1 Xianfuyuplasma sp.
GAAAACAACATTCCTTACTTAGGATTATGTCTAGGGATGCAAACAGCATCAATAGAATATGCTCGTAATGTATGTAATCTTGAAGGAGCAAACTCAACAGAAATGGATCCAAACACCAAATATCCAATTATAGACTACTTACCAGAACAATATGAAGGAATTCATATGGGCGGAACACTAAGATTAGGACTATATAATTGTAATATCACACCAAACACTCTTGCTCATAAAGTTTATGGAAAACTTGAAATTCAAGAGAGACACAGACATCGTTACGAATTCAATAATAAATACAAAAAAATTCTTGAAGATTGTGGACTAGTATTCTCAGGAATTAATCCAGAGACAGGTCTAGCAGAAATTCTTGAATTACCAACACATAAATTCTTTATCGCATCGCAGTTTCACCCTGAGTTTCTATCAAGACCGCAAAGACCACATCCATTATTCAGAGATTTTATAGGAGCATCATTAAAATAAAAACGGCTATTATTAGCCGTTTTTTTATTTATTTTTAATTTCTTCTAATCGATGATTGTATTCTATTTCTTGAATTTTAAAGTACATCCAAATGGCAATTAATACAACTGCTGGGATGAATAAAGTATAAAATAAGATTTCAAATCCAATACTCAATTCGCCACTACTAAAATAACTTACGACCATATAGATTCCGCCAGACACCAATATTGTCATCACAACCATGGTAACCAAGAAATTGGGTGAGTTTGCGGCATTTTTACCGGTTGTATGTGCTTTATGTTCAAAGAACTTGTGCAATCCTGTTGCGACCAATCCAATTGCGATAGCTGTTCCAAAGAATTGTACCAACTCAATCAGTTCTAAGAACTCAAAAGCTACTCTAACACCCAGTATAGCAATCGCTATTGCTGAATATATTTTCATCATTAATATTGTTTTCATTTCTTTCCTCCTACATTCCTAAAAATTGTTTGAAGTTTTGTAGATAGTGTCTACTAACTTCCAGATTTGTCTTACCATTTAGAACCAATAGTAATTTCCCATTAAATGTTGACTTAATTCTACTAATTTTATTAATTGAAACGATATATGATTTGGAGATTCTAACAAATTTTTTGTCGAATAATTTTGTCTCTAATTCATATAACTTCTCTTTAACTAGATACTCGTCAGTACTAGTGTGAATATATGTATCATTATTAATTCCCTCTATATAAGTAATTTCACCTAAGTTGATAAGATGTAAGTCTTCATCCTTTTTTCCTAGAAGGTGTGTATTGTTATTTGAGTAATATCCGGATTTACTCAATAACAGTTTAGCTTCATCAAGATTAGTTGGATCGAAAAATATATTGATATGACTATCGTATCCTTCTTTTCCATTCTCAACCAAAGCGAAACTTGATGTTTCATTTTCGACAATTAGAAGTTTCTTTTTCACCATCTCTATGTCAAAGTCTGTTTTAATATGTTTCATCTAACCACCTCGACTATATTATATAAGAACCCATAGCCTAAAACAATAAATTATAGGTAACATGACAATGGTGGAATGTAAGTTGTTGAATCGTTTCTGTGGGATGAAAAATCAAATGTGACATTATCTATGAAAATGTCAGTTCTAACTATATCAAAAAATGGCTAAATTTAGCGACATAAAAGCATTTTTTAAATGGGTTAAAACCCTTTTTTAATGTCCTAATTTATGATATAATTTGATTAGATTATTAAAAAGACATAACCAAAGAAATGGAGGAATTACATGTTAGACAAGAAATTAATCAAGAAAGTTCTAGACACCGCGTTACAATCAAGTGCAGATTTTGCTGAAGTTTTCATTGAAGATAAATTTACTACAATGGCACAATTACTATCTAGTAAAATTGAAAAAGTTAATAACTCAAGAGTGTTTGGAGTTGGAATCCGTGTTGCAAAAGGATTTCATAGAGTATATGGTTTCACAAATAGCCAAGAAGAAGAAGCTCTTCTTAAATTAGCAGCAGACTTAGCACAATCATTCCCTGGAGAAAGTGCTGGAATTGAATTTGAGTTAGGTGAACTACAGGTTGGAAATTTACATCCAGTAAAAATTCTACCTTCAGATGTAAGCATTGAAGATAAAATTGCTTTACTAAAAAGAGGGGACGAAGTAGCAAGAGCATATAGTGATGAAATCAAACAAGTTGGTGGATATTATCAAGATTATGTTCAAAAAGTATGGATCGCAAATACAGAAGGTACATATGTTCAAGATACACGAGTAAGAACAAGATGTGCAATCAACGCAGTTGCTGCGAACGAAATTACCAAACAAAGTGGTTACAAAGCTCCAGGTGGATCTTACGGATTTGAATTCTATACAGAACAAGTAAACATTGATGAAGTAGCAGAAGAAGCTTCAAGAGTTGCAGTGACAATGTTACATGCAGATGAATGTCCTAGTGGGAAATTCCCTGTTGTAATTGACAATGGATTTGGTGGAGTTATATTCCATGAAGCAGTTGGACATAGTTTGGAAGCAACTTCAGTTGCCAAAGGAGCTAGTGTATTTAGTGGTAAAAAAGGTGAATTAATTGCCAATCCACTTATTAGTGCCGTTGATGATGGTACAATTCCAAACGCATGGGGAAGCGCTACATATGATGATGAAGGAAACTTACAAAAACATCGCCAATTAATTAAAGATGGTGTTTTAACAAGTTATATGATTGATAAATTAAACGCAATACGTATGAATGATGAGTGTACAAACTCTGGACGTCGTGAATCTTATCGTTATGCACCAACTTCTCGTATGACAAACACATTTATTGAAAATGGCGAATCAACATTTGATGAAATAATTGCCGCAACGAAGTTTGGGTTATATGCTAAAAAAATGGGTGGAGGAAGTGTAAATCCAGCAACTGGTGACTTTAATTTCGCCGTAGGTGAAGGATATATAATTAGAGATGGTAAAATTGCTGAAGCAGTACGTGGAGCATCACTTGTTGGTACTGGTAGTGAAGCACTTTTGAAAGTAGATATGGTTGGAAACAACTTATCAACAGAACAAGGTATGTGTGGTAGTTCATCAGGATCTATTCCTACAGACGTAGGACAACCAACAATTAGAGTTTCTGAAATCACTGTTGGTGGTAGAGGAGGGAACGTATAATGAACTTCGATAAATTATTTGAATTAGCAAAAGCAAAAGGTATTGAGGATTTACAAGTTTACTATTCAGCCGGAACTGAATTTGATCTTGAAGTTTTCAAAGGTTCATTAGAAAAATATACGATTGCTGATACAGCTAAACTTAATGTTAAAGGTATTTATGATTCAAAAATGGGGACTGTCTCAACTGAAATTATCAACGATGATGTATTTGATTTCTTAGTAGATAGCATCATCGCTTCAGCGAAAGCCATTGACAGCGATGAAGAAGTATTTATTTATGAAGGTGATAAAGAATATAAAACTCTTGAGGGATTATTAAACAATGAATTAGAAGAATTAACTGCAGCTAAAAAAATTGCAGATACAAAAAAATTCGAAGAATTGATTATGGCTCAAGATGAAAAAGTTAAGATGGCAACTGTTTTCTTCGGACAAGGAAGAACCAAAGTAATCATCCAAAACTCAAAAGGATTAAGACTAGAAAAAGAAGTAAACAATGCAATGATGGGTGCATCAATTATTGCGACTGATGGAAAAGACCAAAGAAGCACATACGAATATAAGATTTCAAATGATTATAATGACTTTGATTTAGAATTAATGGCAAAAGAAGGCGTAGAAAAAGTAGTTGCATTATTAGGTGCAACACCATGTGACAGTGGAGAATATGAAATTCTTCTTAAGAACTCAGCTTCATGTAGTTTACTTGCACCACATATTTCTATGTTTAGTGCAAACTCTGTTCAAAAAGATATGTCACTATTAAAAGACAAAGTTGGAGAAGTTGTTGGGAATGAATTAATTACTTTAGTAGATGATCCATTTATGCTAAAATCAGCTAAATCAGGAGCATTTGATGATGAAGGTGTAGCTGCAAAATACAAAGAATTAATTAAAGAAGGAAAACTAACAGGATATTTACACAACTTAAAAACAGCTAAAAAAGATAATATTAAATCAACAGGGAACGGCTTTAATGCTGGTATTATGCCAAGTAACTTATACTTCAAACAAGGTGAATTACCA
Source organism: Xianfuyuplasma sp. (assembly GCA_041555275.1). Lineage (GTDB taxonomy): Bacteria > Bacillota_I > Bacilli_A > Izemoplasmatales > Izemoplasmataceae > Xianfuyuplasma. Next base: position 4,168 of record JBFFKS010000021.1, read on the forward strand.
TTTGAAGAAGCTGTGAAGTCTATGAAAAAAGGTTTGATTATTACAAACCTGGATGGAACACATGCTGGATGTAGTGCAATTAGTGGAGACTTCAGTTTACAAGCTTCTGGTTTCTTAGTAGAAAATGGAGAAATTATAAGACCTATAGCATTAATAACAGTTGCTGGAAACTACCTACAATTATTGAAGGATGTAACTGCTGTATGTAATGATCTTAAATTTAACTACTCATTTACAGGTAGCCCATCTTTATTAATCAAATCACTAAAAGTATCAGGAAACTAAACACCGCTCAGGCGGTGTTTTTTTTAGGAAACAGTTACATAATTCTAATAAGTCTCATTTGTTTACTTATATAGATATATATTGTATAATTGTTATGAATTAATTAAATTTATTAGGAGGAAATAATTATGGGTCTTGTATCTGCAAAAGAAATGCTTGTGAAAGCAAGAAAAGAAGGTTATGCCGTAGGGCAATTTAATATTAACAACTTAGAATGGACAAAAGCAATTTTAACAGCGGCTGAAGAAGCTAAATCACCAGTTATTCTTGGTGTAAGTGAAGGTGCTGCAAAATATATGACAGGATTTGATACTGTTGTTGGAATGGTAGAGGGAATGTTAAAAAGTTTAAAAATTACTGTTCCTGTAGCAATCCATTTAGATCATGGTAGTTTTGATGGAGCAAAAGCTTGTATTGAAGCTGGATTTAGTAGTGTAATGTTTGATGGTTCTCATTACCCAATCGAAGAAAACATTCAAAAAACAAAAGATATCGTAAAATATGCGAACGAACGTGGAATTAGTGTTGAAGCGGAAGTTGGTAGTATTGGTGGAGAAGAAGATGGAATCGTTGGTGGTGGAGAAGTTGCTGATCCTAATGAATGTAAAATGATTGCTGATTTAGGTGTTGATATGTTAGCTGCCGGAATTGGTAATATTCACGGACAATACCCAGAAAACTGGCAAGGGTTAAGATTAGATATTCTTAAAAACATCCAAGATATAACTGGAAATATGCCTTTAGTATTACATGGTGGAACAGGGATTCCTGGACCAATGGTTCAAGAAGCAATTAGTTTAGGAGTATCAAAAATTAATGTAAATACTGATTTACAATTGATCTTTGCTGCTGAAACTAGAAAATATATTGAAGCAGGAAAAGATTTGGTTGGAAAAGGATTTGATCCACGTAAACTATTAAAACCTGGTTTTGATGCAATAATAGTAGCAGTTAAAGAAAAAATGGATTTATTTGGATCTACTAATAAAGCCTAGAGAGGTGATTTTATGATTGATTGGATTTATGAGAATCCTGTATTAGCAGCTTTACTGGGAACCATGTTTACTTATGGTGTAACAGCTCTTGGAGCTAGTTTGGTATTTCCCTTTAGAAATGTTCCTAAGAAAGTATTCAATGGAATGCTTGGATTTAGTGCAGGTGTTATGATAGCAGCTTCATTTTGGAGCTTATTAAACCCGGCTATAGGTTTATCAGAAACAATTCTAGAAGAAACCAATAATCCATTCTTCACTCCATGGTTGCAAGCCTCATTAGGATTTTTAGCAGGTGGATTTTTCATCTTGCTAATAGATAAATATTTACCACATGAGCATTTAGAAACAAATCATCAAGAAGGTGTCAAGACGTCATGGCGAAGAAGTGTATTACTTGTTCTTGCCATTACACTTCATAATATTCCCGAAGGTTTAGCTGTCGGAGTTGCATTTGGGTACGCTGCAAGTGCATTTGGGACAAGCGCGGCTGCTTCCGCTGCAATTGGTGGAGCTATTGCTCTTGCAATTGGGATAGGATTACAAAATTTTCCAGAAGGTGCTGCAGTAAGTATTCCACTTAGAAGAGAAGGTATGAGTCGTAAGAAAGCTTTTGCAATTGGACAATTTAGTGGTATGGTAGAACCTATTGCTGGTGTTTTAGGAGCATTGCTTGCTCTTAGCATGAGAAATATCCTACCATTTAGTTTGGCATTCGCTGCAGGAGCAATGATTTATGTTGTTGTAGAAGAACTAATTCCAGAATCACAAATGTTAGAAACAACCAAAATTGCCACAATTGGTGCTATGATTGGATTTGCAGTGATGATGACATTGGATGTTGCACTTGGCTAGTTTTTTATATAAGGATTATGCATCTTGGAAAATGGAAAACCATGAAATAATAAACACCTTTAAAGATAATAAAAATATGATATATACTCGTTTTGAACCTGTATTTGCAGTACTAGAACATATTTATAATCAAGTAGTAGATCAAAAAGAAGTTGATAAAGACTTAGAGACAATCTTTATTTTTGGATTTGAGTATTTATACACACAAATTGAAGTTGTGAAGGCATATTTTAAAAGTCTTTTTAAATCAGATTGTGAAGAATTTGAAGAATACAATGAGATGATATTATTTCTGTTATACATTTTAGACATTAAGATTGATCTAGAGAATAATAACATAAAGGTTGATTTCAGTGAATTAGATGTACTTGAAGAATACATTGAAAACATGATTATGGAACGTTCTAAAAATTTCGATTATGTTCGTACTCGTTTAAATGAGGCTTTAATTAAGATTGATGAATCAATTGATTATGAATATACAAGTGTTGTAGATATTTATAGTGAAATTTGTGAAAATCTAGGTATTTTTCTCTATGAAGATAGCGAATTTATTATTGGAACTGATATTTAAAGACAGAAAATTTTTCTGTCTTTTTTTTAAAACCTCTTATAGAAGCATATTGTTTCAATATATTATCAAAAGGATATATAATTATCATGCAACTGAGGTGATAATATGGGAATTAGAAGTGATATAAAAGCTTTAAGAAAAAAAGACCCAGCAGCGAGACACTCTCTTGAGATATTTTTAACTCATAGTGGAATGCATGCAGTGTGGGCTTATAGAATTGCTCATTTCTTTTGGAAAATAAAATTGAAATTAATAGCAAGAATAATTAGCACAATGACAAGATTCTTTACAGGAGTAGAGATTCATCCTGGAGCTAAGATTGGTAAGAATTTTATTATTGATCATGGTACAGGAGTTGTAATTGGAGAAACTACTGTAATTGGCCAAAATGTGCTAATATACCATCAAGTTACATTAGGTGGAACTGGTAATGATTCAGGAGCAAAAAGACATCCCACTTTATGTGATGGTGTAATGATTGCAGCTGGAGCTAAAATTCTTGGTAATATCCAGATAGGATTTAAAGCAAAAGTAGGAGCAAATGCAGTAGTTTTAAAAGATGTGCCACCATACGCTACCGCGGTAGGTATGCCGGCGCGAATTATTGAGAAATCAGTTATTTCAGATGAAGAGTGCAGTTTATTATCAAAAGAGGACTAAATAGTCCTCTTTTTTAATAGTTATATAATTCAGTAGATAAGTATCTTTCCCCGTTACTAGGAGATACGGTTAGAATTTTTTTGCCTTTCCCAACTTTTCTAGCAAGTTTGAGAGCTGCAAATACATTGGCACCAGTAGAAATACCAACAAATAATCCTAATTTCTTTGCAAGAATTCTTGCCATTTCGAACGCTTGATCATCTGTTACTAAAATGACTTCATCATAGACAGTGGTGTCTAGTATCTCTGGTATAAATCCAGCTCCAATACCTTGAATTTTGTGTTTGCCTGGTGGGTTTCCACTTAAAACAGCACTATTAGAAGGTTCAACTGCTTTTATACTAATGTTACTATTATATTCTTTTAATATCGTTCCTACTCCAGTGATTGTTCCCCCAGTACCAACGGCAGCTACAAAATAATCTAAATCAGGAATATCTTTAATTATCTCTAGTGCTGTATTTTTCATGTGTGCTTGTGGATTATTGATGTTTTTAAATTGCATTGGCATAAAATAACCGTGCTTTTCAACTAATTCTTGTGCAACTTTTATAGACTCTTTCATTCCTTTTGCAGCTTCAGTTAGAATAAGTTCTGCACCATATCCTCTTAAGATCGTTCTTCTTTCAACGCTTAAACTGTCCGGCATTGTAAGGATTGCTTTGTAGCCTTTCGCAGCAGCCATCATCGCAATTCCAATTCCAGTATTCCCACTTGTTGGCTCAATGATTGTATCTCCCTTTTTCAAAAGACCTTCTTTTTCTGCGGCTTCAATCATATTTAAAGCGATTCTGTCTTTGACACTTCCACCCGGATTAAACCATTCTAGTTTAAGAAATACCTCGGCATCTGTATCATTAAGTACATCGTTAATTTTTACTATTGGCGTATTTCCAATAAGTTCATATATATTATTATAGATCATTTTAATTACCTCCATATCTAACAATATTATAGTATTGATTTACTAAATAAACTAATAATAAGCAAAAAAAAGAACTGAATAATCAGTTCTTACTTACCTCTTGGTTTCATATGTGGAAATAGTAGTACGTCTCGAATAGATACACTTCCTGTAAGAAGCATTACCAATCTATCAATACCAACTCCAAGTCCTCCTGCAGGTGGCATACCGTATTCTAGTGCTTCTACATAATCGATATCCATTTCATTTGCTTCGTCATTTCCAAGTTCCTTTTCTGCTAGTTGTGATAAGAAACGTTCTTTTTGATCAATAGGATCATTTAATTCAGTAAAGGCATTTGCATACTCTCTACCATCAATAAACAATTCAAAACGATCAGCAAAACGTGGATCAATAGGATTTTTCTTAGCAAGTGGACTGATTTCAATTGGATGTCCATATACAAATGTAGGTTGTACAATTGATTCCTCACAATATTCTTCAAACAACATATTTAAGATATGTCCCGTACCGGTGTAATGATCAGGAACATCTAACTCTTTAGACAATGCGAACGCTTTTGCTTTTTCAAACGTCATGTCTTTATCCCAAAAATCAATTCCTACAATATCTCTGACAGCATCAGCCATATGTAGTTTTGTCCATGGTTTTGTTAAGTGAATCTCTTTTTCATTATACTCGACTGTTTCTTTACCTAATTCTTTAGCAACAGTGCTTACTAAATACTCTGTTAATTCCATCATTGTTTCAACGTTTCCATATGCTTGATATAATTCTAACATTGTAAACTCAGGATTATGTTTAATACTTATTCCTTCGTTTCTAAATGTTCTACCAATTTCATATACCCCATCAAATCCACCAACGATTAATCTCTTCAAGTATAACTCAGGTGCAATTCTTAAGTAAAATGGCATATCAAGAGCATTATGATGTGTTACAAATGGTCTTGCTGCGGCTCCACCTAGAATTGGATGAAGAATTGGAGTCTCGACTTCGATATAACCTCTATTACCTAATAATGATCTAATCATTGAAATGATTTTTGAACGTAAAATGAATGTATCTTTCGATTCTGAGTTGGTAATTAAATCAACATATCTACGACGATATCTTTCTTCAATATCAGTTAATCCGTGGAATTTTTCTGGTAAAGGTCTTATTGCTTTTGAAAGGTGAGTAAACTTTTCAACTCTAATACTTAGTTCACCCATTTTTGTTTTCATAATAGTACCAGTAACGCCAACGATATCCCCTAAATCAGCTTTATTCCACACCTCAAAAGCTTCTTCTCCAACTACATCTAATCGAAGGTATAGTTGAACTTGTCCAAATTGATCCATGATATGTGCAAAACCAGCTTTACCTTTACCACGTTTTGTCATAATACGACCAGCTACTTTAACAATCTCAGTTTCCATATCATGAAGTTCTTCTTTAGTGTATTTATCAAATTTTTCTCTTAGAGTCATTGTATTGTTGTTTCTATCGAAACGATGCCCAAAAGGATCAATACCTTTCTCTTTCAAAAAAGTTAGTTTCTCTCTTCTAACTACTTCTTGCTCACTCAATTTTTCCATTGTTTCACCTCGTTTTTATAATGCATAAATGATTATAACATAAACTATATCATTTAAAAGGAAAATAGTACAATGAATGTACTATTTTGTAGCTAATTCAAGTATATCAAGATTCTCATACATAATAGTAATATAGTTTGAACCGTTTTCAAATTCTTCACTTGTGAGATTACCAAGGCCGTGTAAGTATAATTGTTCTGCGTCATTAAATACATCTCGTAATTCAAGTAATACCTGTTCACCAGAAGGAGAGTTGGCATTTTTCTCAAATAGAATATAATGAATATTTTTTTCTGTTGCTTCAACAATTATATCAATAATATCGCTAGGGTCTTGATCAGAAGTGTGGATACTTTTAGTTAAGGGTAAGATATCCAAATCATATCTTTCATGCCAATAAGTAAACAACATTACTGTTGTAATGATAGGCTTTGTAGCTTCTGATGTTACCGTTTGAAAATCTTGATCTAGAGTCTCAAGTAGTTTTGATAGAACTA
>JBFFKS010000022.1:0-10527 GCA_041555275.1 Xianfuyuplasma sp.
TACCAAGTAGAAGACAGCTTGGATTCGTTACTTCTTTCCTATTAGTCATTGCATTAATTTTTGTAGTTGGTCGTGGCGACAATGTAAATGTTGTAACTGCTGCAACTGTTACACTAGATATTAATCCATCATTTGAAATCACACTCGATGAAGAAGATTTAGTAATAAATGTCACCGCGCTTAGTGATGATGGTATCGAAATCGTAAAAAGAGATATCGGTTACCGTGGATTAACGCTAGATGAAGTTGTAGAGTATATCGTACAAAAACTTGAAGAAAAAGGATTCATTATAGATTCTGGTGACGAGGAGAATATCATTATTTTCAGGGTTGATTCCAATTCTGAGGTGGTTAGAAATCGACTAGAATCAAAACTTGAAACAAAAATCGGAATGGAAATGAGTAAATTTACAACTCGAAATCAGATAATCAATTCTCGTAAAATCGATATAACTGAGCAACAACAAAATCAACTTGATGAAGAAGCTGTAAGATTAAAAATAACAAGAGCAAAATTAACACTTATTTTCCGTATCATTCAACTTGACGAAACCAAAACAGTTGAAGAGTTGGCACCACTTAATATTCGACAATTATACAATATCTATCAAAATTTACTTGAAGATAATGCACCTGATACACCAGGAGGACCTGGTAATCACGGACCATCAAATCGAACATAACAATAAAAGGATTTCACATATGTGAAATCCTTTTTATTTTTATTTAATTCCTCTTTGTTTTGGTGTTAATTCGGGAGTATTATGTTTTGCTGCAAGTCTCATGTCTTGTATTCTATCACTTGCGCTCTGTTTTTTTGCTTTTTTGTATAAATACTCATCTATTCCTTGTGCAGCTCGATGTCCGTCTGCAACTCCAGTAATTAAATCTGGCCCACGGAATATATCTCCACCTACAAACAACCACTCGTTATTTGCAACTTGACCTACTTCATTTGCTTTGATTTTTCCTCGAGTAAATTCTAGTTTTCCTTGTAAAGATTCTGGAATATAATCATAATCTGGTGATTGTCCAATAGCAATAAAGATTTGCTTACCTTCAATTATCTGCTCACATTCTTTATCAAACTCAGGGTTAAATCTTCCTCCTGAGTCAAAGACACATAAGCATTTCCATAATCTTAATCCAGTAACTTCACCTTTTTTGTTTTGCATAACTTCTTGTGGACCATTACCACAGAAAAATTCGATACCTTCTTCTGATCCTTCAATTAATTCATCATCTCCAGCTGGGAGCGCATCTTCATTTTCTAGCGAGGTTAATTTTACATCACTTTTACCATATTTAAGCATTTGTAATCTTGTAGCGCTTCTTGCAACATCAAATGCTACATCTCCACCACCAATAATTACAACACTCTTTTCTACATGGATATCTTCAAGTTTTAAATTACCTCGTTCAAATTCACGTACTTGTGGTAAGAAAGCCATTGCACCAATAACATTTTTGTGATCTGCACCAGGGATATTCAATGCTCTCGGTTTGAAGAACCCAGTACCTAAGAATACGGCATCATAATCTTTTTCAAGTTCTTCCATTGTGATATCCTTACCAACACGAGTATTCGTTTTAATGTTTACACCAATACTTTCGATGAAGTTAATATCTTTATCGATTGCACTATCTGGTAAACGATATGCTGGAATACCATAACGCATAACTCCACCAGCTTGTGGCATTTCCTCAAATACGTCTACTTTATAACCCATAACTCTCAGGTAATAAGCTGCACCAAGACCAGCTGGTCCGGCTCCTACAACTGCCACTCGTGCATCAATTACTTCTGAAACAGGTTCATTTAGTATTTTTTCATACATATCAGTTGGAGCACTATCGATTATGTAACGTTTTAACCAACGGATTGCGATTGCTTCTCCACGCACAGCGATAGCACATGATGTTTCACAGTTATGGGTACATACACGTCCACAAACTCCAGGTAAAGGATTTGTTTCATATATTTGTCTTAATGCACCTTCAATATCATCTTCCCAAATTGACTTGATATACTCGGGAATATGCATTTGCACTGGACAACTACTGGTACAAACACCACATTCAACACAACGTGCTGCCTCTTGTTTAGCGAATTCTTTACTATATCCTCTAACGATTTCAACAAAACTAGACTTGCGTTCTTTTGGATCTTCATGTTCCATTGCCACTCGTTTAAGATCCAGTAAATCACTTACTTCATCTTTAACCCATCCTTCTTTCACATCTTCTCCTTGCCATGTTTTTTCTGGCATAAACAAAAATGCATCCGGATCTGTATTTGCATATATATATTCTTTACTCATTTTTAGACTTCCTGTTGTACAAGTATCCACACATAAAGCACAGAAACAACATCTACCATAATCAATAATTGGTCTTTGCTGTAGTTCTCCTGCTTTTTCAGGAACATCAAGTCTTTCTACCATTGAGATTGCTTCAGTTGGACATATTTCTTCACATGTAGCACAACCAATACAGTCATCCCAATCATTTGTGTGGAATCCACGTAAATTATCAGCAGCTTCACGTGGTGATGATTCTAATCTCTTTTTATCTTTTATTATTGAGTTATTGTTTAAATAACCCGCGTTCTTTTTAGTCATGATGTCTTCGAATGGTATGGTTACTGGTTCTTTAAAGATATACTTCCATAATCTAATTGGATTAAATATACTAACTATACGATATTTTTTACTCATAATTATCTCCTATCGATCTATCTCAGGAGAACATACACCCATTGTATCAATCCATAAAGCGGCATCATCAATACGTGTTCCTGGTAAATATTTTTCAATTCCTAGTAACCCTTGTGGGTAACTTGCTCCTCTAACACCAACGCGGTATGGATGAGTATCCTTACCATCACTAACCATATAATAACCAAATTCACCACGAGAACTTTCGACACAAGCATAGACGTGTCCTGCTGGGACTGTCCATCTCATTGATTGTCCAGGTGCAATTGGTACACGCACAGGACCTTCAGGTATTTTTTCCAAACATTGGCGAATAATACCAATACATTGTACTAATTCTTTTAGTTTAATATCTACACGACAACGAGCATCACTATAATCAGAAACTGGAACATCAAATTCCACTTGATCATATCTTGCATACGGCATCACTTTTCGTAAATCGTAAGGTTTGTTTACTGCACTTCTCATTCCTACTCCAGTTACTCCTAATTCCCAAACAACTTCTTCTGGAAGCATAATAGTATCTTTAATACGAGGAATAAACGAAGCATTCTCAACACCTAAATCACGATATTCAGTATATCTACTTTCTAGATCATCAAGAAATGCATGGATATCCTTCTCAATACCAATTGGTAAGTCTTTTCTAACACCACCAGGTACGATGTACTGATGATAAATACGATGTCCTGTAATCTTTTCAAAAATATTTAAAATCGTATTTCTATCTGCATGTGCATGATACATTAAAGTATAGTTACCTGTTGGTCCACCTAGACCACCATATGCCATTAAATGAATTGAAATTCTAGCTAATTCTAAAATAATCATTCTAATCCAATGTGCTCTTTCAGGAACTTCTACTTTTGTTAATTTTTCAACACCCATGGCAAATGCCATTTCATTTATATCAGGTTCTACTACACATACACGAGGAATTAAACTAATATTATTAACCCACGTGTGACGCTCCATACCTTTTTCAAATCCACGGTGTAACATTCCTGGTAGAAGGTAAGATTTTTTAATAATATCTCCTTCAACAAACATATGTACCGATGCATTTCCATGCATTCCAGGATGTTGAGGTCCTAAAAATAACTTTAACTCTCTCATTATTTTTTACCTCCTTTTTTTACATTTAAAATTCTCTCTTTTCGGGACAGTCTTTTCTTTTGTTTACTCACTTTTTCATCATTAATATTAACAAATGTTTCACTATATTCTCTTTTTGAGAAATGAGCATCACTGTAAGCACGAGGATCAAAATCTTTGCGCAAAGGAGGCATATCATCCCATCCTTCTAAAACCAATTGTTTGTGATAATCAGGATTACCTGGAAACTTTACACCAAACATTTCATGAACTTCACGTTCGTAGTATTTACATCCTGGAAAAATTGGTAAAATGCTATCCATTGAAGGATTTTCGCGATTAATTCTTGTACGAATCTGAATATGAACAGGTTTTTCCCAATTCATTAGAATATATACTATTTCAAACTCATTTTCAGCAATCCAATCAATTGCACTTAAATAAGATAATTGAATCCAACCTTCTAATTTTAAAATACTTAAAATTTGATGAACATCGTCTTTTTTCACTTCAAAACTCACTTGGTATTGGTCGATTACTTCTTTTTTGTTTACAGTAAATCTTGATTCTACAACATTAGAAACATACTCTACATTATTGATGGAATTCATCTTTTACCTCCACACTACCTAAAGCATCTAGTTGATTCTTCTTATACCAAGCATTATTTTTTTCATATCGTTTCCATCCATCCGCTTTTTTTGATTTAATTAGTTCCATTAAGTCAATAAATCCATTCATTACAGCTTCTGTATTTGGCATACAACCCGCCACATAAACATCAACTGGAATGTATTGATCTAACTGATTGATTACGGCATGAGAATCATGGTAAATACCACCATTGATTGTACAACTACCAAATCCAACGATATATTTAGGTTCAGACATTTGCTCATAACTATAGATTAAGCGACGAAGCGTTTTAAGTGATAAATATCCCGTAACAAGTAATACATCAGCTTGTCTAGGTGTGGCCATTGGCCCCATCCCTAAACGTTCCATATCGTAAGCACTTGTCATTGCTGGAGGTAATTCAATTGCACAACATCCTGTACAATACATTAACATCCATAGTGAATTACGACGGAAAAAGTCTCCAATTTCCCACCATTTACGGTCTATTTGTTCATTGGTCATTGGACTAAATTTTGTAGATTTCATTATAAGATCACCCACCCAAGATATACTGCGATTATAACTTGAACCACAGCTAAGAATAGTGGCCACTTATAGAAAAATGTAACAACTTGATCAATTTTGAAACGACCATTCACATTACTAATCAAGTTAACCACTGTATAAACTAAGAAATATTTTACTAAGAAGATTGCGATGTTTTCAGCCCCACCTAAGAATAAGTGGACAAACAAGCTCACTTCAATAAAGATTGTAATTTCATGCATAATGAATAACATACCTAATTGTTTTCCACCGTACTCAACCATTGGTCCAGATGCAATTTCTGCCGGTGCAATATAAGTTTCAAATGGTTTTTTACCAAGCATACCCATAAGTGATAACACACTAACAATAAACCCTAACGGTAATGCGATCGCAAACCAGTTATGATTACTCATTTGTTGGAATGCTGCAATGCCACTAACACTTGATGTACCTGATAATTTGATAATTGTAAGTACAATTAACATAAATGGTATTTCATATGCAAGCATTGTTGTTAAAGCACGCATAACCCCAATACTAGCAAGTGGGTTCCCACTACCACTAGCACTCATTGCCATCCCTAACATACCTACTGCGATTAAATAGACAAAGATGAAGAAATTATCATACCCTTCAAAAGCAATAATGTTGTTTGTAACAGGCATAAACATTGCCGTAGCAATGATTCCACCAAGAGCCATAATTACACCAAAGTCAAACACCCAACCATGTGAAATCGCTCTTTTTGATAATAATTTAAAGATATCTAAAAATTCCTGATACCATTTTGGTCCTCTTCTTTTTTGTAATCTAGCAACCACTTTACGGTTAATTCCACCGACTGAAGTTTGTAAAACAAATCCAAATAAGGCAACCCCTAATCCTAATAATACGTTTAATATACTAATCATAAGACATCACCCCACAATAAGAATGCAATAACAATCATAATCCAAATCACCGTTACTTCTGGTTTGTTTGTAAAGAAGAAATATTTCACAAATGCCCCAAATTCTTTCACTTTATTTGCTAATTTCTTATAGAAGTTTTTCATGATATCTGTATGTTTTGCATAGAGTCTTTCAAGTGGTGCATAGAAATCTACACTGTAATGTAGTAACTCTTCTGTATAGATAAAGTTTCCTGCAGTGTACGTATCCATTAATCCAACTTTTTTCGACTTCTTAAGAACTATAAAGATTACAAATGCAACCCCTACACCAATACCAAACATTCCCGCAATTAAGGCAGGAAACAAGTCTCCATTATTACCTGTAATTGTCCATGTATCAATTGTTAATTGTGCAATTCCCAACTCTGCTAATACTTTATTGATCAGTCGTAAAATATCTGTAGGATAAATTCCAGTAAAGATATTTAACGCACTTAATACTAACAACGGTATCATCATTAGAAGTGGTGCTTCTTTAATTGTTTTCTTAAATTCAGGTAATTCTTGACCCAAGAATAAAGCCGCAAGCGGTCTAAACACATATAAGAAACTACCGATACTACCAAAGAATGCAGCCATAGAAATAAAGATTAAACCTTTATCAATCACTGCTTGAAAGATCAACCATTTACTAATGAATCCACCCATTGGTGGGATTCCTGCCATACTAATAATGGCAATTAAGTAAACCAAATACGTTACTGGCATCTTGTGAATCATACCACCAAGTTCACTCATTTTTGTTGTACCTGTTTGACGTGCAACAGCACCAATTGCTAAGAATGCAGCTGTACTTGCTAATGCATGAGCTAAAACATGATATAATGCTCCACTAACTGATGTAGTGCTCATTAATGCCAAAGCTACTAATATATATCCACCATTGCTCATTGATGAGTATGCTAATAATTTTTTGGCATCATCTTGTCTAATTGCCATCAAGGTACCAAAGACAATCGTTAATGCTCCTAAGAATGCAATTACATAGTGTGTTAACTGCATATCTAAAACTCCAATATTAATACCAACTGGAGATAATTTCAGTAATGCCATAACGGATACAAATGCTCCTAATTTTTCTAAACCACCACTAAATACTGCAGTTACAGGATCAGGTGATTTTGTAAGTACTTTAGGTAGCCAAATATGAAGTGGAAATGCTCCTAATTTCGCAAATCCAGCAACCATCATTAACATAAACACTAAGATAGTTTCACTACCATTCAATGCAGTTAATCCTGTTTCAATATCAAACGACCCACCATTTGCACCCCACATAACCAAGATTGCAAATAGTAATGCAAAACTTCCAAAGGTGCTAAATCCATAATAGATACTCGCAGCTTTTCTACTTCTTCCCATAGGGATTAAGAATAAACTCGTCCAAACAACAAGTTCAAAGAAGAAAAATAATGTCATAAAATTATCCGTGAAGAATACACCAATAACGCCAGCTAAACTGAATAAATATAACATTGAGTACACTGCAGGATATTTATACTTATCGATAAAGTATGGATTGAAGAATGAAACCATAAAGAATACAAAGGTTAAAATGATTCCAAAGAACACACCTAATGCTGTTGGCATAAACGATAAATATGGAATAAATTCAATTGTGGAATCTAAAGCACTATTAAATCCATAATACGCTATACTAACAAATTCAAATCCTGAACCTAAAATGGTAAAGGCAGTTCCAATAATTTTATTAAGTTTTCCACCTAAGAATGCGAAAACTCCCAGCACTAATACGATTAATATAATTAACTCTAAATTCGCCATTATAATAGACCTCCTTGGGTAATATTCACTAAGTCACTAGCTAAATCAGTTAGTGGTGCGGTGTATAATCCAAAGATGATTAATAATACTGCGATTACGGTAACAAGATACGCAATAGGCAATCCAAATGATACACTTGCTGGTGCATCTTTTTTATACCAAAGTTTTACCAATAACTTAACAAAGTAAACTCCTTCAACAACACTAGCAAGTAGGATTACAGCAGGGAAAATTAATTTATCTGCCATAAATAGTGATTTCAATACATTCATTTTGACGACGAATCCAACAAATAAAGGTAATCCAAGAATACTAAGTGTTGCAACCGTAAATCCTGCTCCAACAAGTTTGTTTTCAATAAATATTCCTTTTAACTCCTCTACCTCATCACTACCTACTTCTTCTGTAGCATGATTTATTACTAAGAATAATACCAATTTACTAAAACCATTCACAGCAGCTAAGATTGCCCCGAATCCAGTAAATCCTAAAGCAAACACTAATACAACGATTGCTGCTTGTGCAATACTACTAAATAGCAGAATTTCTCTTGCTTTTGTACTTGCGTATGCCATTGCTTCACCAGCTGTGATGCTGAAGATAATAACGATTGATACAATTAACATTAATTGATCACTAAACACAAATACACTTGTTAGTAAACGTCCAAATACAAATGCCATTGCCGAAGCGTAGACTGCAGCAATCATTGGTCCACTAAGCGTATTAGAATTACCTAAAATTCCTTTAACCCATGAGTTAAATGGTAATAACTTCGCTTCTACACCAAGTCCAATAAACATTAATAGAAATGGAAATGCTGTAACAAGATTACTTGCTCCACTACCAGCTATTTCTAAACTTAAATCAGCCATGTTTAATGTGCCAAACATTGCATAAAGAATTATCAGTCCTAATAAATATAAACTACTTCCTACAGTTCCAAGTACTAAGTAATTGAATGTTGCAAGTGGTTTTTTATTTGTAGTTGTAATAATGTATGCTGCAATTCCGGATACTTCAATAAACACAAATAAGTTAAATAAATCTCCGGTAAGCAATAATCCATTTAGTCCTGCTAAGGCTACAAGTAAAACTGTTCCAAGTTTTTTATAATTCCAAATACTAATAATACTAACTAAGAAAAACAGAATATTAACAACAGTTAAAGCTACTTTGCTAAAACTATCAAATACTAAACTAATACCATATGGAGCTGCAAATCCACCGATTGTTATAGTTCCAAAATCAACATAGTTTAACAATAAAACTGCTGCGAATGAAACAGCCAATAATAGATAAGGAGCTGCTTTTTTATATAAGATACTTAAGAACGCTGCAAGTAATGGGACAGCGATTAATAATACTGCACTCATTATTCTTCCCCCATTTCATCAAGCTCAAAAGTACCATACTTTTGATATATATTTTTTGCCAATGCCAACCCTAACGCAGTTGTTCCTACACCGATAACAATCGCCGTAAGTACTAATGCTTGTGGTAAAGGATCAACAAAGTTAACAGCATTGGTACTTGCAACACCAGTAAAGATAGGCGCAATACCACCATCAACATAACCAACACTTATAATAAATAAATTCAATCCGATTTCTAACACGTTTAATGAAATAATGATTTTAATAACATTTCTTTGTGTTAGCAATCCATAAAGTCCTAACATCATTAGGATAATAGCTGCAAATTGTATCATATTAAGCTACCTCCTCTGTTAAGAAATTATCAATAATTCCTGATATTTCACTACCAACTTTTAAACCAATTAGAACGTAAATTATTGGTACAATACCAGCACTAAATAATTCTCCTAAAACACCATTATCTAAGAAGTTAACTAAGAAGTAATCTGCGATGAACAATCCTGCGATACCAATTAGAACATATAAACTTCCTGCAAAGCTTTCTAGTACTTTGAAACTAGTTACTTTTGTTCTAAATTGATCATCTGCTAAATATAGTAACAAGATACTACTTGCAATCATTGTTCCACCAGGGAATCCTCCACCAGGAGTTAAATGACCGTGGATTATAATGAATACACCTGTCATAAGAATGATTCCAAATAATGCTCTAGATCCAACTTTTAACATAAAATTTGGACGGAAGTCTAATTTTATCCTTCCTTGAACTGCAGTTCCAAGTAATAATGCAACCCCTAAACTGCTTACAAATAAAACTGTTACTTCTCCTAAAGTATCAAAACTTCTGTAATCTGCTACAATCGCAGTAACGATATTTGCTGGACCACTTTCTAGGTTTTCTGATACACCAAATTCTACACCTACATTTGCTTCAGTAACATCACGATCAATATATCCTTGAGAAACCCTTGATGAAACATCAGCACTACCGAATTCAGGGAAGAATTCATTGCTTGTAAGACTTAGTATAATCATAACTCCAAGTCCCATAGATGCGACAAACGCTAAGAAATTTTTCATTATTTTTGCCCCACCTTTCCAACACCAAGTAATGTGAAAACAAATAAACTTGTAACCAATCCACTTCCAATTACTGCTTCTGTTACAGCAACATCAGGGGCTTTCATAACTACAAATCCGACTACTGCTAACATACTTAATGAAGAAATAAACATTACTGCTTTGATTAATGATTTTGAGTTGATTGCCAAGAATGCTAGGACAACTAATAATATAGAAATCATAAAACTCAACCAATCAACTAATTGATAGGCTTGGAAATAATCAATAACATTACTCATTATCTTCACCTCCAAATGCATCTTTTAAATCATCTTGAACTAAATTACTTGGTAATGGTTGTGATCGA
>JBFFKS010000023.1:0-10366 GCA_041555275.1 Xianfuyuplasma sp.
TTAATCCACCTGTTTTAAGTTGTTTAACAAGCTCTTTTTCTAGACCAATTTCTCTTCCTAGTCTTTCACATAAATTACTTACTCGTTGTGAATGATGCATTTCTCTTTCATTCTTTTCAAATAGTGTTGTCATAATGAGATCAATCGTTTTGCTTCTCATACTGCTACTTTCATTCAGTTTTGTACGATACATTGCATCTTCAATCCCTTTAAAGACCTCTACTAAAGACTCTTCTACTTTGGTTTTTGTTCCATAACCAAATGAGATTGAGATGTCAATTGCATCTACTTTTTGTCTAGATGTAGATTTATTAATTCGTTCGATGATTCTCTCTGTACTTGCTTTTGATGTCTTTGGTAAGAAAATTACGAATTCATCTCCACCAATTCTTGTGACTACATCACTTGCACGACATGCTTTTTGGAGGATAGCTGCAACTTTTTTTAGTAACTCATCCCCAACAAGATGTCCAAAGGAATCATTTACTAATTTTAAGCCATTAACATCACCCATAACAAGACTCAAAGGTAAATTTTCTTCTATATCAAGAGTTAAAAACTGCTCATCGTAATATCTTCTATTATAAACTCCGGTTAGTTGGTCGTTATAACTTAGATACTTAATTTCTTCTTCTCTTTTTATTCTATTTGTAATATCTGAAATTAATACAGCGAATCGCCCATGTTTAGGTGAATACGCATATGTACTAAAATACTTATTTGCACTTTGTGAGTAGTTTTCATAGTATGCCGGTTCTCCAGTAAGTGCTACTTCTCCAAACGCTTCAATCCAGTACTCCTCAAGAAGAGGTGCTACTTCTCTTATTCTTTTTCCTATAAGGTTTTCTCTTTTATACCCAAACAGCTTAAGGTAACTGTCATTAACATCTATATATCGATAATCAATCGGCCTATTTGTCTTATCTAAAATAATTTCATGAACCGCTAACCCTTGTGACATCGAAGAATAAATCAATCTAAATTTTTCTTCACTCTCTTTGACACGTTCTAATTCATTTATTCTAGTAGTGATCTCATGAGAGAAAACAGATGCGCCAATTATGTTACCATTAGAATTAACTATTGGATTATAAAATGTTTCGAAGTATAAGTCATGATGGGGACCATATCGTTCAATTAACGAATGTGATTCTCCGTTTAAGGCTCGATCATAATTGATTTTTTCTCGTATTCGATCCTTTTCAACAAGGATACAATCTAGAATATTTTTCCCAGTTTCAACATCAACATTGTATAACTGTTTCATTGTGTTTTGATGTCCTGTATTAAAATACAGGTATCTATATTCTTTATCAAAAGACAATATAATCATGTCTTTTGGGCTCTCTAAACTAGCTTCTAGTAAAATTTTGGTGTTTGATAATTCTTCTAGTATTCTATTTT
Source organism: Xianfuyuplasma sp. (assembly GCA_041555275.1). Lineage (GTDB taxonomy): Bacteria > Bacillota_I > Bacilli_A > Izemoplasmatales > Izemoplasmataceae > Xianfuyuplasma. The sequence continues at coordinate 1,405 of JBFFKS010000023.1, forward strand.
CTTCGGTTTTGATTCTATTTTGTTCTGTGACATCTACAGCAGCTGTAATAATCGCTTTTTGTCCGTCTTTTAACTTCCCTATATAAGAATTATGGAATGCCCATACTCTTTGCTCGCCGGATTTTGTATAGACTATTTCTTCTTCCCCTTGTACAGATATTCCATTATCAAAAATGTTTTTTATAAATTCCTTGTTATAATCATTTCGATCCCGATGAACCTTATCCATCCATTTATCTATTGTGTTAACTTGCTCAAAATCATAACCAGTGATTTCCAAACAAGCTTTATTCATAAATAAAAATTCCCCAGTTTCAACATGTAGAATCATTGGCACAGGTGATTCGTTCAACGCTATCTCATAGTTCTCTTTTGTAATATCTTTTCGCAACCTTATATCAGTAGCAACATCACTAATATTAAGTCTACTATTTTCCATAACAAACACCTCACATTTATTACTACTTAATCTAATTATATTATATTTCTTGTAAAATCCTAATGATATCTTATGATATACTATTTACATATAGGAGGTGTTTCAATGAAAGTCGCAATTTATGGAGCAGGAGCTATGGGTACGGTTCTTGGAGCATACATATCCAAAGCAGGTTATGAGATTGATCTAATCAATCGAAATAAAGAACATATTGAAGGGCTAAGGAAGAATGGAGCTAAGGTTATTGGTAAAGTAAATTTTACTCAAGTTGTAAATGCTTTGTTGCCTGAAGAAATGGTTGATAAATATGATATTATTCTCCTTATGACAAAACAAAGATTCAATTCAGAGATTGTAAAAAGTTTGATTCCATTCTTGAGTGATAAAGGTGTAATATGTACTATGCAAAACGGAATACCCGAAATCTCTGTTGCAGAAATTATTGGGGAGGACAAAACAATAGGTTGCACAATGAGTTGGGGTGCAACATTTCATGGAAATGGTGTTGCTGAATTGACAAGTGAAGCAACAAGAGATACACTAACTTTCAGTATTGGAAAATACGGAGATAATGATGAAAAACTATTCCAATATATTATTGAATTACTTGAAACAATGGGTAATGTCAAAGTTGAAAACAACTTTATTGGAGCAAGATGGGCTAAACTACTTGTTAATGCTGCATATAGCGGTTTAAGTGTTGTTACCGGTATGACATTTGGTGAATTGAATCGTCACAGAATTTCAAAAAAATTAGCTCTTAAGGCTATCAAAGAATGTATTGATGTTGCAAAAGCAGCAGGGATTATGATAGAACCGATACAAGGTAAAGATGTTGTTAAACTTATGGATTATAACAATTGGTTCAAAAAACAAATCAGTCTATTTATCCTACCGATCGCAATGAAAAAACATAAAAATATTAAATCAAGTATGTTACGAGATATTGAAAGAGGAAGAAAAACTGAAGTGTATGCTATAAACGGTATCGTGTGTAATTATGGTGATAAAGTACATGTAGATACACCAATTAACGACTCGATCGTTTCTATTGTTGAGAAGATTGAAGCAGGAGAATTAACTCCTAGTTGGGAAAACATTTCATTGTTCTAAAAAAGATGTTCATATGAACATCTTTTATTTTTTTGTCCTAACTCTAATGTACAATGTATTCACAAACAATAACAGAATCAATGCTAAGATAAATACGTATAACGGAAAAATATTTATTGATATGACTTGTGCTAATATACCAAGTAACGGGGGAAATATTGCAGTCCCAAGATACGCAAAAGCTATTTGATAACCAATGATATATTGTGAGTTTTCTTTTCCAAAGTTTTTTGGAGTTTCATGAATCATACTTGGGAATATTGGAGCAAGTCCCATTCCAAGTAAAACAAATGATACTGTGATAACATTTATTGATTGAGCCAATAATAGAAGGAATCCACCTATAAATACAATGAAAATACCCCCAAAAATCATTACTTTGTTAGAGAATTTAAAGGATAATCCCCCACTAATAAATCTACCTATCATAATTCCACCAAAATACATAGCCACAATTCTAGCTGCATTACTTGGTGTTACTGATTTCGAGATAACCAAATAACTACTTCCCCAAATACCGATGGTAAATTCCAAAGCACAGTATGCAAGGAATATAATTACAGCAAGTGTAGCTCCTTTAATTTTAAAAATGGATTGCTTATGAGTAACAGGAAATACTTCATCATGTTTTTCACTATTATCCTTCCACAACGGATAAGATAAAGTTAGTACAATTAAAAATCCAATTTGGATAATAGCTAGTGTTAAGAAACCATTTCTCCATGCGTTAGATCCAAGATAAACCGCCATAATGACTGGACCTAGCGTTGCACCTACACCCCAAAAAGCATGTAACCAGTTCATATGATGAGATTTATAGTTTATAGCAACATAATTGTTTAATGCTGTATCAATTGAACCAGCACCAAATCCAAGTGGAAATGCAACAACAAGGAATAAAAAGAATGAAGGGGCAATTGAAAATCCAATTAAACCGACAATCGTTAACGTAACAGAAAAAATGATAATCTTACCAGTCTTTAGTTTACTTATGAAGTACCCTGAAAGTAAACTTGAAGTAATCGTTCCAACTGTTAGTACAAATGAAATAGCACCAGCATAACTGATAGGAAGATTCAAATCTTCCCTAATGACAGGCCATGCTACTCCAAATACGCTATCTGGTAATCCTAAACTTATAAATGCCAAATAAATAACTATTAGTAATAATATTGTCATAAGTCTTCCTCTTTACTTGTTTTTTATTCTTTTAATTTCATCAAAAGCTTTCTGATATATAGGAATCATTCTTGGTTCAGTAATATGATCATATACCTCATCAATCATAAACCACTTAACTCCCGAATTTTCATCATGCTTAATTTTAAGTTCCTCTGCTTCATCAGCTATCATTAAATAAGTAGCATTAAAATGTAAATGATCTCCAATAAATTTATTATTTTTCATATGGTTATATACATAGATAACATCAATCATCAAAATATCTTTACTATATGGATAAACATGTGATATTCCTGTTTCCTCTTTCGTTTCTTTTATTGCGACTTGCAGAAGGTCTGGATTTCCATCGTTATGTCCTCCAACCCATCCCCATGAGTTATATATATTGTGATGTGCAAAAAGTACCTTTGTCATCTCTTTGTTCACAACAATCGCAGATGATGTAATATGCCCAGCTAAATTTGTCCTAAATAAACAATCTGGATTTCTCTCAATAAAATTCAAGATAGCTTGCTTATCATTTTCCTCTTGAACGTTCTTAGGTATATATTTTTCAAACTGTGCTTTATACATATTTCCACCTCATTATAACGATACTGATTTTATTATATCATAAATACTAAATTCAACTTCCTGTAATATCGTTAAAAAAAGAATGTCAATTTTTAGACATTCCTTAATGTACTTTTTCTTATGCTTGTTCCTCGATTTCTTCCTCTTCTGGTTCAATAGGAATCCTAACTCTGATTCCAGCTTCTCGTCTATCAATTTCTTTTACAAGAGGGTGATTTCTATGTTTATTATAATCGATTGGTTTATGTGGTCTATGATGTACTACCTTTTTAGCTAATTCAATTTTTGAAAACTCAAATTCTCCTTTTACAGCAAAAAACTTTGTGTTGAAAACAAATTGTTTATATTCACCCGTTTCAACAATCATACCTTTAAATTTTGATTCTTCTAAATTAGTTACTTCGATTACTTTACACGGTCCATATTTCGTATGTGTAATTATATCTCCAACTAAGTCCTTAATTGTTTTCTTCAATTCAACACCTCCAAAAAATTAATAATATAAAATGATACTAAGATTTTATTACTCTATAGTGTTAAAGTCAATATTTTTTTTGATTTTTTTTTGTATTCTAAAAAATTACTAAATAACCAGTCAAAAAAATGCGAGTTACTCCCTTTATTTGGGTAACTCGCATCTTCATTTTTTAGTAGTTAATGTATTCTTTATTATATCTTTTTCGGTCTTTTTCATCCAGTACTTTTTTTCGTAATCGGATATCATTTGGAGTAACTTCTACTAGTTCATCACCAGCTATAAATTCTAGTGCTTCTTCCAATGTAAATTTGATTGGATCTAATAATTTTAATGCTTCATCTGTTCCACTTGAACGAACATTTGTTAAGTTTTTATTTTTACATGGATTTACTACTAGGTCATTGTTTCTTGAATTTAATCCTACAATCATTCCTGGATAAACTTCTGTTGCAGGTTCTACAATCATTTTCCCACGCTCTGATAGATTAAATAAGCTGTATGCCATTGTTTTCCCTTTTTCTTTGGCAATGAATACACCATTACGTCTATCTTCTATTACCCCAGAAAACGGCTTATATGAATCAAATGATTTTTCAAGTGTCCCTTGGCCATGTGTAGTATTTATAAACTCACTTCTATAACCAATTAACCCTCTTGTAGGAACAAGGTACTCAAGTCTTGTGTACCCATTCTCACTTGTCATTGTTTGCATTGCACCTTTTCTAATGTTTAGTTGTGCGATAACACTTCCAACATAATTATCTGGAGCAGAAACAATTGCCTTTTCAAATGGTTCATGTTTTTTCTCATCTATGTATCGATATAGAACTTCAGGTTTTGACACACTTAATTCATATCCTTCTCTTCTCATGTTTTCTAGTAAGATTGATAAATGGAGTTCTCCTCTACCACAAACACGATATCCTTCGATTCCATCTAATTCAGATACTTCTAGTCCAATATTCGTTTCTAGTTCTTTTTTTAATCTTGCTCTTATTTGTCTTGTTGTAACTAATTTACCGCCACGACCAACAAATGGTGAATCATTTACTAAAAAATTCATTGCTAATGTTGGTTTTTCAATTTCAATCATTTCCATTGGTTCAACATGATTAGGATCACATACTGTTTCTCCTATTGAAATATCAGGTACACCACAAAAAGTAACAATGTCTCCAGCGTAAGCTTCTATTTTTTCAACTCTAGATAATCCTTCGTTGACAAATACTTTATTTATTTTAACAGTAGATATACTTCCATCTCTTCTGCTAACTTTAAGGGTACTATTCGCTTTAATCTTTCCTCTAGTTATTCTACCGGTACCAAGTCTTCCAAGATAATCGTCATAACCTAAGGTACTAACTTGCATTTTAAGTGGTTCTTCACTATTTTCCTCATATGGAGTAACATGTTTCAATAATAAATCAAACAGAGGATCTAGGTTATCACTAGGTTTATCCATATCGTTCATTGCAATACCATGTTTCGCTACACCATAAATTATTGGAAAATCTAGTTGTTCATCTGTCGCTCCTAGTTCTGAGAATAAATCAAAACTTAAATCAACAACTTCTTCAGCTCTTTGATCTTTTTTATCAATCTTATTTATGAATAAAATTGGTTTTAAACCAATTTCTAATGACTTTTGTAATACTACTCTTGTTTGTGGCATTGGTCCCTCACTTGAATCCACTAATAAGATACAAGTATCTACTGTTTTCATAATACGTTCAACTTCACTAGAAAAGTCAGCATGTCCAGGAGTATCAACAATATTGATTTTTGTTCCTTTATGTTCAATTGCACAGTTTTTTGAATATATTGTAATTCCTCTTTCTCTTTCAAGATCATTACTATCCATTACTTGTTCAACGATTACTTCGTTCTCACTAAATATTCCACTTTGTCCTAACAGTGCATCAACTAGAGTTGACTTACCTGCATCAACATGTGCAATTACTGCTACATTTATAATATTTTTATTTCTCATATTGTTACCTCTTTTTTCGCTTCTTTTCTTTCATATATTTATAACCAAATTTTGGCATACAAACTACTATACCACAATAAATTTAAAATGAAAGACATTTGTTTAGGAAATTGTTTTCATTGTGTTGTATACTAAAATTAAGAAAAAAATAAGGGTGATATATATATGGAATATCGAAATTATAAAGATAACGAATTAAAAGCAAGTATTCTTGGGTTTGGCGGATGGCAACTTGGCAGTGTTGATTTATGGGGTGGTACCAACTTTGAGGATGGCGTTTTGCTTGTTAGAGAAGCCGTGAAAAAAGGCGTAAACTTCTTTGATACTGCACCAGGTTATGCGAATGGTTTAAGTGAAAAAATTATTGGTGAAGCCGTTAAAGATTGTCGGAACAAAGTAATCATTAATACGAAATTTGGACATACAAAAGATGGTTCTGATTTTCGTGTAGAATCAATTGAAAAAAGAATTCTAGAAAGTTGTCAAAGTCTTCAAACAAACTATCTAGATAGCCTTATCCTACATAATCCTGAAAAATATATTTTAGAAGGAAAAACTGATCACTTTAAGGAATTACAAAGAATGAAAGACAAAGGACTCATTAAAGCATACGGCGTTAGCGTTGATACACTTGAGGAACTTGAGCTCATTATTGAAAACATCCAGTTGGATGTCATTGAAGTAATGTTCAACATCATTCATCAAGACGTATCAAAGGCATTTGATGAACTAAAGAGAAGAAATATCTCTTTGATTATAAAAGTTCCTTTTGATTCAGGGTGGTTAACTGGTAAGTATAATGAGAACTCAACGTTTACTGGTATTCGAAGTAGATGGGATGATGAAACCAAAGAAATAAGAAGTGAAATTGTCCAAAGAATCAAAAAAATAACCAATTCTGATCAACTAGTAAAATATGCATTATCATTCATTAAAAGTTATCCAGCGGTTACTACAATAATTCCTGGTATAAAAAATATTGAACAATTAAACAGTAATATTACAGGTATTGAATACAATTTGAGTGATAAGACCAAACTTGAATTAAATGTTTTATACGCTGATTACATTAGTAAAGTTAAAACTCCTTGGTAAAAATAATATTAAAAGACTATCGTAATAAGTATTTACTGTAGTCTTTTTTTAATAGAAAAAAGACACTTCAGCTGAAGTGTCTTACTTATGAACTAATGTATCTTTCTTTTGCTTTCTTTCAATTAGTTTTGTTAAGTATTTTGACTTAACCTGCTTGCTGGCCATTATTTGTTTAACAGGAGGTAATTTCAAAATAACACCTAAAATCGATGCGAGAACTCTATGATTAAAATGTGCTTGATTGTCAAATATTAGATGTTGTAATTTTCCTGCTTCAATTGCTTCTAATACAACTCTATGATTAATATCAATTGGTGTAAAAACTCTTTGTTCTCTTTGATTCATTTGTATTGCTTCTGGTTTACAAGATCCAACACAAACGCCACAACCAATACAATTTTCTTCATTTAGTCGCGCAATTTTTTTGTTTTTGTTCACTTCGTTTTTTGATACCAATGATAAAGCTTCCATCGGACATACAGTGATACATTTCCCACATCCTATACATTTTTCATCAATTACATGTGCGATATAGTTTGAAGAATTAATAGAATGAGGTGACCCCACTCTTCTAGCACCAACCAAAGCTTCACAACAACAACTGCAGCAGTTGCAAATAAAAGCTACTTTGTTTTGGACATTTTCCCCAAATTGTACAAGATTATGTTTTTTTGCAACATCCAGTAAGTCTAAACATTCTTCCTCACTAATTTCTTTTGCATACCCATGTTTAATTAAAGACGCAGCAGTATTATTAAATGTCATACATATTTCCATTGGTGCGTCGCATGCTTCTTCTGCATGTTCTTTTTTATGTCTACAATAGCAAGTTCCAACACCAATTGATGATGCTGTTTTAATAACTTCTGTTGCTCTTTCATAATCTAAAACATATAAACTTTTATCCTCTATCGTATTCTCATCAACAAATGCTCTACCTAAAGGAGTAGGCATAGAAAATAATTCAGTGACAAATTCATCTTCAACATTGATATATTGATAAAACAATTCACTCAACACTTTTTGGTCTAATTTTCCGCCAACTCTCATTAAAGAGAATTCAAAGAAACCAGCCATTGGTGGTGGTAATGCGTACGTAGGTTCCCCATCCACATTCACATCGATCAACAAAGCTCTTGATGCCAATTCATTTAAAATTTCTGCAGATTCCTCTACACTTTTTTTCCATGCTTTTGCAGCTACTTTTGCTGTAAAGGGTCTGATTGGTAATTGTGAAACTAGTAGCGCTTCTTCTTTTGAAAACATCACATTTAAAATCTTGTAAAGTGTTTCTGTAGGTGGTGCGCCAAGTGGAAACTTATTTAACCTTTTTACAAGTTTTTCATAGCCATTCCTTGTTGTATTATGCCCCATAATATCCTCCTTCTTATATATCTAATCTAAATCCTATTCGTTTTTTTCAAGTATCCATAAATTGGACCATACCAAATCAATGCAACAAAGAATATTACTACTACTGTTCCTGATGTGTATAGTAATTGTCCGTATCCATAAATTAATTCTAATGGAGTTCCATCAGGTCGATTCACAAACATATAATTCTCATTTAATATGAAATTTAGTGGTAATATGAATCCAATTGCCAAAACGAATAAGACACCCATACTATATCTAAACTGTTTCAAGTTTGGTTTAAAATCATGAACAAAAATCATATACATATAAATCCATAAGAACATTATATGAGCATAAAAGAACTGATAATAGCGATATCTATCTGGTCCGAACATAATATCAGGGAATAATATACTTAGCAGAGCTCCAAATCCCCAAAAATAGATGATATTAAATAATTTCTTATTCTTTGTAAACATTAAAATTGTTGCACCATATATATTTATTGTACATAAATCTAGTGGTAACATATGTGCTAAATCCCAACTACCATTATACAAATACCATATATGATTGCTTAATTCGAGAAATAATAAAATGCTTGCGGCGATATATCGAACTCTTTTTTCGTATTTATATTCTCTAATTTGATTTCTATACCTGTAAATTACAAACACAACAACTGCAGTGATTAAAATCTGTAATAGATGCCATGGCCCAAAAAATCCTAACTCAA
>JBFFKS010000024.1:0-10070 GCA_041555275.1 Xianfuyuplasma sp.
GACCAAATATGGCAAAAACTGTTGTTAAAGAAAACGAATCTATAGAAGACGCTTTAAAGAGATTTAAGCGTGATGTTTCACGATCAGGTACCCTACAAGAAGCTCGAAAAAGAGAATATTATGTAAAACCTAGTGTATCTAAAAAAATTCGTCAAAAAGCGAACAAAAATAGAAAGTCATAACAACAAATAACGGTATTTATTACCGTTATTTTTTTTCCTAATAATTTGTTTGTGTGCTATAATTGTAGTATATAAAGGATAGGAGAATGATATTTTGGTAGATTTGACAAAATTACATGTGAAATTTAGTAATTTAGATACTTTTAGAGTTGTTGTTGGAAATAATGATAAAAATATTAAGGTTGTTAATGCATTATACAATATTAATGTCTTTTCTAAAGGTGAGGAAATATATTTAGATACAAGTGATGCCAAACTGATAGCACTTGTTGAAAAAATATTTGAATCACTAATTAAGATTGCAAGTCATAATATTGTTTTAAATGAAAGGGACATCATTTATATTGCTAAGTTATCTGAGGAAATGGAGTCGGATGACATAGTTGAAATTTATAGTAACCGTATCTTAATAACAAAAACATATAATGGAAAACCAATCTATGCTAAAACTTTAAATCAAAAACATTATCTAAAAGCAATTAATGGTAATGATTTAGTATTTGCAGTAGGACCAGCAGGTACTGGTAAGACCTATGTAGCAGTAATTAATGCGGTAAGCAAGTTGAAAGAGGGAATTGTTAAGAAGATTATATTAACAAGACCTGCAGTTGAGGCTGGGGAGAATTTAGGATTCTTACCAGGCGACTTAAAAGAGAAAGTGGATCCGTATTTACGTCCATTATATGATGCTTTATATGAAGTCCTTGGAACAAAACAAACCGAGGAAATGATTGAAAAGGGGATTATTGAAATTGCACCTCTTGCCTATATGAGAGGTCGTACTTTGGAGAATGCATACGTAATACTAGATGAAGCTCAAAATACAACAACAAATCAAATGAAATTGTTCCTTACACGACTTGGATTCAATTCAAAGATGGTAGTAACTGGAGATATTACACAAATTGATTTACCCAAAAAAACGGATAGTGGATTGGTACAAGCAATTCAACTTCTCGATCGCGTTGGTGGAATTTCCATTATCGCATTTGAGAAAGTAGATGTTATTAGACATCCACTTGTTCAGAAAGTGTTGGCTAAGTACGAAAATTATGAAAATAAATATAGTAAACTCTTTTAACAATGAAGATTATTCAAGTGTGATAGACAAAGTTATCACAAAAACAGTTAACCATCTCAAAGTAAATAATAAAGCAATTAATGTAATATTAGTTGACAATGATGAAATAAAGCGGTTAAATAGTAGTTACCGCCATAAGGATTATGTTACTGATGTTTTAACATTCCCTGATGGCAATTTAGGTAATTTAGGTGATATTTTTATCTCAGTACCTAAATGTGAAGAACAAAGTAATGAATTAGGACATTCTTTCAATCGTGAACTAGGATTCTTGGTAGTTCATGGTTTACTTCATGCCTTAGGGTATGATCATCAAACTAAGAACGAAGAAGAATTGATGAATACATTACAAAATGAGATACTAAATTTAGCGAAGTTATATAGGTAGGTGTTTATATGAAAGATTTATTTGAAAAAGCACAAGCAATCTTACCAAATTCATATTCAGGATACTCGAATTTTAAAGTAGCCGCTGCAATTAGACTTAAAAACGGTGAAATAGTAACTGGAGTAAACGTTGAAAATGCGTCTTTTGGATTATCAAATTGTGCTGAAAGAAGTGCATTATTTACAGTGTATAGTAGTGGGTATCGTCGTGACGATATTGAGGAAATTCTTGTTACTACTGAGCAAGTTAGATTTATTTCTCCATGTGGTGCTTGTCGTCAAGTAATGAGAGAATTAATGCCTGATGATGCAAAAGTTCACATCACTACAAAAGACGGTAAAACAAAGACGGTATTGAATAAAGACTTGCTGCCTTTTGCGTTTACTGAGAAGGATTTATAATGTATAAATCAGGATTCGTAACAATTATTGGTAGACCTAACGTTGGGAAGTCTACCTTTTTGAATAAAGTATTAGGAAAGAAAATCACGATTACTAGTGACAAACCACAAACTACAAGAAATAATATATCTGGTATTCTTACAACCGATACATCACAAATTATTTTTATTGATACACCTGGGATTCACAAACCAAAACATAAACTTGGTGCGTTTATGACGCAAGAAGCAATCAATACATTGAATAGTGTTGATTTGGTTATGTTTATGGTTGATTGTACAAAAGAGTATGGTCGTGGTGATGAGTTTATAATTGAGGAATTAAAAAAAGTGAAAGTACCCGTTTTTTTAATTATAAATAAAGTTGATTTAGTTAAAGACATTGCCTGGTTAAAAAAGAACATCGATAAATATAAAAACGCCTTTAAATTTACTGGTATATTTAGTGTTTCTGCTTTACGTGGAGATAACGTGGATTTATTGGTTAAAGATGTAGAGGAAATACTAGAAGAAGGTCCGAAATATTACCCAGACGACCAAGTGACAGACCATCCTGAACGTTTTATTATTGGTGAGTTAATTCGTGAGAAAGTCTTACGATTAACCCGTGAAGAAGTTCCACACAGTGTTATGTGTTTAATTGACTATTTAGAGTATGATGAGAAAAATCCTCGTCTGTTAAATATTCATGCTTCAATTGTTGTCGAAAGAGATAGTCAAAAAGGAATCATTATTGGAAAAGGTGGGCAAATGATCAAGGAAATTGGTACGCTTGCTCGAAAAGATATCCTAAACTTACTAGGAAACAAAGTATTTTTAGACCTTCATTGCAAAGTTGTAAAAGATTGGCGTAATAAGGATTTTCATCTTCGTAATTACGGATATACTGAAGAAATATAAGGAGTGATAATATGGACATGTTTCATGCGTTTGTCCTTAATTCTTTAGATTATAAAGATAGTAGTAAAATATTGTATCTTTATACCAAAACCGGCCAAAAGAGCGTGATTGCTCATCGTGTAAAAAAATTAAATAGTATCAATCGTTTTCTTAGTCAAAACGGGACACTAATCAAGTTGTCAACCACAAAAGGTGACTTCCCTTCATTAAAGGAAGGTGAGTTGGTTGATGAATTTGAACATATTAAACAGGATATTATTGCGTATTCATATATGAATCACATTATGGAACTTGTAAGAAACGTTGTAGATGATCATGCAAATCACGAAAAGATTTTCAAGTTTTTATATCAGTTATTTAAGAATATGAATGCTGGTGCTGATCCTGAAATAATCTCTTTTATCTTTGAACTGAAACTACTTTATTTAGTAGGTTATGGTCTTAACTTCTCAAAATGTAATATTTGTGAAGATAATGATAATCTCGTATTTAATGTTAGTAGTGGTGGATTGGTTTGTCAAAAGCATCTTGACTATAATCAAGAAGGTTATGGCAAAGAGATTTATAATCTACTTTCAGATTTATACTTCATTAATTTAAGTGAAGAAGAACTACCAAATTTAACTGATAATCATAAAAGTATGATAAGACATATTATCGATATGCTATATGATGAGTTTGTTAGTTTCAAATCAAAATCATTAGCAATTATAAAACAAATAAAAAAATACTAAAAAGAGCTTGTCTCTTTTTTTTGATAGTGTGGTATAATATAAACTGCATAATTATGTCCAAATTTTAGACTAGGAGGCAAATCATGAGTAAAGTAAAAATGGAAGAACTAGTAAGTTACGCTAAAAAATATGGATTCGTTTATCAAGGAAGTGAAATCTATGGTGGATTAGCTAATACATGGGACTATGGACCACTTGGTGTTGAACTAAAAAACAATATAAAACAAGCTTGGTGGAAAAAGTTTATTCAAGAGAACGATCTAAACGTAGGACTTGATAGTTCTATTTTACTAAATCCAAAAACTTGGGAAGCAAGTGGTCATATTGGTGGGTTTAGTGATCCATTGACAGATTGTAAAGCCTGTAATACAAGACATCGAGCTGATAAATTAATTGAGGGACATTCAAAAGATGAGTTGATTGCTGATGGATGGACCAATGAAGAAATGATGGAATACATAATCAATAATAATGTTACTTGCCCTAACTGTGGTAATTTAAACTACACAGAAATTAGGCAATTTAACTTGATGTTTAAAACTTCGCAAGGTGTTATTAGCGATTCTAATTCAGATATATATCTTAGACCAGAAACCGCACAAGGGATATTTCTAAATTTTAGAAGTGTTCAAAGAACCGCACGAAAGAAGGTTCCATTTGGAATTGGTCAAATCGGAAAGTCATTTAGAAATGAAATTACTCCAGGTAACTTCATATTTCGTACGAGAGAGTTTGAACAAATGGAATTAGAGTTTTTCTGTAAACCAGGAACTGAGATTGAATGGTTTAATTATTGGAAAAGTGCGTCTCATAACTTCTTATTGTCTTTAGGATTAAAACCAGAAAATATCAAACTGCGAGATCATGATGCTGAACAATTATCGTTTTATTCAAATGCAACAACTGATATTGAATTCAGATTTCCTTGGGGATTTGACGAATTGTGGGGAATTGCATCAAGAACCGATTACGATTTAAAGCAACATCAAGAGTATTCAGGACAATCATTAATGTATTTAGATCCTGATACAAATACTAAATACCTACCATACGTTATCGAACCATCACTTGGGGTGGAAAGATTATTTTTAGCAATTTTATCTGAAAGTTTCACAGAAGAAACATTAGAAGATGGAGAAACTAGAATTAATTTACGTGTTGCTCCGCACCTTGCACCATATAAAATTGCAGTTTTGCCTTTAATAAAGAAATATCATAAGGAAAAAGCTTTAGAAATGCTTGAATATCTTAGTAAATTCTTTGTTGTCACTTATGATGAAACAGGTAATATTGGTAAAAGATACCGTCGCCAAGATGCAATTGGGACACCATATGCATTAACGATAGATGATAACGGTGTGAATGAAGGCAAATTTACTCTCCGTGATAAAGACACAATGGAACAAATTATTTTAACGAAAGAAGAACTTGTACCATACTTATTACAAAAACTATACTATTAGGTGATTAAATGGCTCGCATTAGTGATGAAGTAATTAGCGAAGTATTATCGAAAACTGACATTGTCGATTTAATAGGCGAAAAAGTAGCTCTTTCAAAAAAAGGAAAGAGTTATTTTGGATTATGTCCTTTTCATAGTGAAAAAACGCCATCATTTTCTGTGGAACCAGAAAGAAAAATATATAATTGTTTCTCTTGTGGTGAAAAAGGTAATGCAATTACTTTTTTACAACGTACAAGTAATTTATCATTTGTTGAATCTATTGAATCTCTCGCAGAACGTGCAAATATGAATTTAGATTTTACATCATTCAAAGAAGTAAATCCTCATGAACGCCTGTTCAATATAAACGAGGATGCACTTAATTTTTATAAACTGTACCTATCAAGTACGATACAAGGCGGGATTGCCAAAGAATATCTAACCGAACGTGGGATAGAGCAAGATATAATTAATTACTTCGACTTAGGGTTAGCACCAAACGAATTTGATTTATTAAAACGTACTTTAACCGAACGTGGGATACTTGTCTCAGACTTATTCGACTTAGGGTTGGTTAAACAAGGTAAAAACGACTCCTTCTATGATTTGTTTAGAGAACGTGTCATATTCCCGATTAAAGATGAAAAGGGCAACGTAGTCGCTTTTTCGGGGCGTACATATCAAACCAAAGATACAGATGCGCCAAAATATATAAATAGTCCCCAAACAAAAGTATTTACAAAAAGTAATGTTTTATACAATATGCATAATGCCATCAATCATATAAAGATGAATGATCGAGTTGTTTTGTTTGAAGGATACATGGATGTAATTGCAGCATATAGAGCTGGGATTAAAGAAAGTGTCGCGTCAATGGGAACGTCACTTACATCAGAACAAGTAAGACTTATCAAAAAATATACAAGTAATGTCGTTATTTGCTATGACGGTGATGCTCCTGGTATTGAAGCAACATCACGAGCAATTAACTTATTTAAAAAAGAGAAAGTTGAAGTTAAAATTGTAATCATACCAAATGGACTTGATCCAGATGATTATATACGTCAAAACACTGCAAAAAAATTAAATCAGTTTATTAATGAAAACTGGATTGATGCAATCGAATTTTCATATCGTAAAAACAATATGGATATTGATTTTACAAAAATGCTAGATATTGAAAGATTCAAAAAAACAGTATTTGATTTAATTAAAAACACAAGTAATACTATCATTGAGACTTATATAAAAAGGCTAAGTGAAGATGTAAATATTAGTATGGAATCAATTCGTCAAGACTTTCAGCAATACACCAAACGAAATATTTCCAATATCACAAGCAAATTAAAAAGAAGAATACCAATTGATAGTAAATATGAGGTTGCCGAAAGAAAACTGTTGAACTATTTTTTAAAAGATATAAAATATATTCACAATTTTAATAATGAGTTTAATGAAATGTTTCATATTAATGGATTAGCAAGAGATATAAAACTAAAGATAGAAGATATTCAATATTACAAATCAGAAGAAGAAGAAAAGTTTATTGATGTTGAGGAATTTGTAGCAACGTTAGATGAGAATGAAAGAGCGTTTTTCGAGTCAAAAGTTAGATATAAAAAAGAGATCACACTGAGTGATCAAGAATATATGGATTTCATAAATGTTCTTAACGCTTATATTGTTGAATTACAAATTGAAGCATGGAATGAACAAATTCTTGTTGCACCAACGCTTGAAGAAAAAATCAAGTTAGCAGAATATCGTGATATCAAAATCAAGGAGGTCAAAAATGGACAAAGATAAGATTATTCAGGAATTAATAGAAATTAGCAAAGTTAAAGGGTATTTAGCAGTTAAAGAAATCTTGAAGTACGTAAGTGACGAAACAAGTGAGTTTGACGAAATAATATCAGAACTAGAAAGAAAACAAGTTGATGTAGTTAGTGAAGATGATATGATCACATACAAACTTCCAGAATCGCTTGATGACGATGTAATCGAAGCATTCGAAGACGATTTAGATGAAAAAATCGTTTTGGATTTGGATTTCACGAAAGATATTGAAGAGGAATTACTACATGATAAATCTTTTGAAAACCAAATTTCTATTAAAGTAGACGATCCAGTACGTATGTATTTAAAAGAAATTGGTCGTGTCGATTTACTTGAAGGAGGACGTGAAGTTGAATTAGCTACCAATATCGCAAATGCAAAATTGGCAAGAGAGCAATTCGATGAAATGGTATCAAATGGTGATGAAATTAGCCCTGATTATAAACTTGAAGTTGAAAGAATAATGTACCAAGGTGAGTTAGCGAAAAACAAATTAGTTGAAGCAAACTTACGATTGGTTGTTTCTATTGCCAAAAGATATGTTGGTCGCGGAATGCAATTTCTTGATTTAATTCAAGAAGGTAATATGGGACTTATGAAAGCAGTAGGCAAATTTGACCACACCAAAGGATTTAAGTTTTCAACTTATGCCACATGGTGGATAAGACAAGCAATCACAAGAGCAATTGCTGATCAAGCAAGAACGATTCGTATCCCAGTTCATATGGTTGAAACAATTAATAAATTAGTTAGAACACAACGTCAATTAATTCAAGAATTAAAACGTGAACCTCATCCTGAAGAAGTAGCAGCAAGAATGGGAATCAGTGTTGAAAAAGTTCAAATAATTCAAAAAGTTGCTCAAGAACCGATTAGTTTAGAGTCACCAGTAGGTGAAGAGGAAGATTCAAGTCTTGGTGATTTTATACCAGATCCAGATACATTAACTCCGATGGAGTATACGTCTAAAGAAATGCTTAAACGTGAACTCGATAGTGTTCTAGAAACATTAACAGATAGAGAAGAAAAAGTTCTAAGAATGCGTTTTGGATTATTGGATGGAAGAAGTCGTACTCTCGAAGAGGTTGGTCGCGAGTTCGGTGTAACTCGTGAACGAATCAGACAGATTGAAGCGAAAGCATTACGTAAATTAAGACATCCATCTAGAAGTAAAAAACTTAAAGACTTCATGAGCGGAAAATAATGAAAGTTTCAAAGCGTCTTGAATATTGTTTGAAGTACACTCAAGGGTTCAATAATTTAGCTGATATTGGTACTGACCATGCAAAGTTACCTATCCTTGCTGTAAAGCAGGGATACGTTTTGAAAGCACTCGCAATTGATAATAAAGAAGGCCCATACGTAATTGCATATAGCAATGTAAAGAGATATAAATTAGAAGATAAAATAAAAGTTATTTTAGCTGATGGTATCAGTGAAATAACTGATGAAACTGATGTTGTTGTAATAAGTGGAATGGGTGGAAGTTTAATTGCCAATATATTGCAAAAAGACGATACTAGAAATGTTAGAAGGTTTATTTTACAACCGAATAATAATCCCGAAAAAATACGAGAAATACTTCCAATCATTGGATTTAAAGTTGTTGATGAGATTGTTTTTATGGATTCAAACAAGTTATATGAACTTATCGTAATTGAACCTGGTGAAAGCAAATTAAATTCCTTAGAAACGATATTTGGCCCTGTGAACCTGAAGCAAAAACCATTTTATTTTACAAAAAGAATTAATAACGAGCTAGAAAAACTAGAGTTGGTTCTTAAAAAACTTAATGACAAAGAAGAAAAACTATCAGTATCAGCCCGTATTACATTGTTAAAGGAGGTTTTAAAATGAATGGAATCAAAATCCAAACGATTTTGGAAACTGCATATCCTCTTTATTTAGCTGAAGCATGGGATAATGTCGGACTTCAAATCGGTACGATGAATAAAGAGATTTCGAGTGTGTTAATTTCATTAGATCTTACCCAAGAAGTTATAGAAGAAGCTATTTCAAAAAACTCAAATCTAATTATTGTACATCATCCTTTAATTTTTGGTAATATTAATTCAATTAAAACGGATTCTTTACTAGGGAACATGATTGGTTTATTAATTAAGAATGACATCACATTATATGTTGCACACACTAATTTCGATAACGCAGAAGAAGGTACTAACTACGCATTGGCTAATCTTATAAAGGATAAAAATGTAGTTAGAATCGAAAAACTAGATTTTGAACAAGACGAACCGTCAACAGGAAGAATTTTAGTTTTTGAGAGTCCAGTGATGCTAGAACAATATATACATCACATAAAAAAAACACTTCATTTAGAAGCGTTAAAGTTAATTGGTAATATTGAAGGTATGATAACAAGAGTAGCTGTAATTGGTGGTAGTGGTTCGAGTTTTATTAACTTATCTAGTACACGTAATGTCGATTTGCTAATTACCGGTGATGTAACTTATCATCATGCACTTAATGCAAAAGCACTAGGCATCAACATCCTAGATGTAGGCCATAATATTGAAAAAAACGCGCTTCACTTAGTCGTTGATTTATTAAAATCTAATGAAGTAGATGTTGACATATTCATTTCAGATATAGATACTAATCCAACACAAAATGTATAAAAAAAAAGAGGTTACCCTCTTTTTTTAAACTTCTTCAATAGCATCAACAGGACAAACTACTTCACAAGCTCCACAATCGATACAAACGTCTTCATCGATTACAAAGATATCTCCTTCAGCGATGCAATCAACTGGACATTCAGCAACACAAGCAGCACATGCAATACAGTCATCATTAATTCTTCTTGGCATATTAATTCCTCCTATCAATATTTGTCATCCCTATTTTATGCGAAATAGAGGAATTTGTAAATACATTTTGAAAAAAAACAGTCTGATTTGTAAAAATTATTAAAATCAAGATGTTTATTTGTAATTATTTAAGAATTTTTAAAAAAAATATATAAACTTCTTTCGTATTAAATCAAAATAAGTTTTTTACTATAGTAAAGTTTTATAATTGATAAACTGTTATGATAAATATAGACTATTATTAAGTATTGGAAATGTGCAGCTTAAATGCACA
>JBFFKS010000025.1:0-9688 GCA_041555275.1 Xianfuyuplasma sp.
AAATCCTTTCCTCTAACTCTCATTTTACATAGAAATGATAAGATTACAAGATGTTTACAATTGAAATGATTATCATGATTTTATGTGAATAGCTATAACTACAATCGCTATGTGTCAAACGAAACCACAATTCATTGTGAAAATATAGATTACTTTTTATCAAACATAGCAATCGTTGTTTTATCTAATTTATGAATGTTACTGATATTTGGTAAAAGGTTTTTGATTTGAATATGATATAATAGTCATAGGTAGGTGATATGGTATGAAAAATTTAATATTATATGATTCAAAATATGGATTCACAAAAAAAGTAGCTGAATTTATTGAAAGTAAACTTGAAGATGTCGAGTTAATATCAATGAATGACTTTACTCGTTCCTTAAAGAATTATGAAAATATTTTTATTGGTGGATATGTCTACAAAGGCAGAGTGAGCAGTGTTACAACTTCTTTTTTAACACAGTATAAAATGGAATTGCTGAAAAAACAGTTATTTATGTTCTGTTCGGCACTTGATAAATCTGATTTCAATCACGCGCTTCAAGAAAGCATTCATCCAGATATCTTTTATCATGCAAAAATAATCAATTGTGGTGTACAAATTGATTTTAGAAAATTAAACAAGTCTGAAAAGAAAGAATTAAAAAAACGTTTCGATGTTGTAGAGGATATTTATGTTTATGATGAACAAGAAATCATAGAATTTATCAATATGTCTAAGAAAACTATACCATCAAGTAAAAAATGGTAATCACTATAATAAACCGATTAGAAAAAATATCTAAATTTTTTCAACAATACAAATAACAACAAAAAGCTAAATAAAGCGCTATATTAAAAATAGCGCTTTTTCTTTTTAACGACATAAGTATTAGTGATAACACTTACATAATATTTATACTTTACTACTTTAAAGCGATAAAGTATAATCGTTACTGAGGTGAAAGAAATGAAAAAAATATTTGTGCTTATTTTAAGCGTACTAAGTGTCTTTGTTATGTCAGCATGCGACACAGAAACAATCCCAAATACATGGGAAGACATTGAAGAAAGAGGATACTTTATAGTTGGTCTAGATGATACATTTGCACCCATGGGATTTAGAGATACAGAAGGAAATTTGATTGGGTTTGATGTAGATTTAGCAAAAGAAGTATCAACAAGATTGGGAATTGAAGTTCGATTTCAACCTATAGATTGGGATGCTAAAGTACTTGAATTGAACTCAGGAGCAATTGATATGATTTGGAACGGATTAACGATAACAGATAGTCGTTTAGAAGAAATGTCATTCTCTCAAGCGTATCTAGCTAATACTCAGATGATTATTGTTCGAGGTGATTCTACAGTAAGTACTATTGATGATCTAATTGGATTATCTGTAGGTGTACAAACATCATCTGCGGCTCAAGAATCTATTGAAGCTAATGATGTCTATAGTAAATTGGGAGAGTTACTTCAATATGATTCTTACAATCAAGCATTGCTAGAACTCCAAAATGGTGTTATAGATGCCGTTGTAATTGATGAAATAATGGGTCGCTACATTATTAGTCAAGCGGATGAAGGAGTATATCAAGTTGCATCAGAAAACTTTGGAGAAGAAGAATATGGTGTTGGATTCCGTTTAGAATCAACTGATATACGTGATGCGATCAATCAAGTATTACTTGAAATGATTAATGATGGGACTGCATCAGAGATTTCTGCTACGTGGTTTGGTGAGGATATCTTCTTAAAATAATGGACTATTTATTGAAAACGACAGCCTATCTATTTGATGGAGCTGTCGTTTCACTTACCATCTTCTTCGTGACTTTACTTGGTGCATCACCATTGGCATTGGTCTTTGCAACACTATATAAAAAGAACATAATATTTGAGAAAATAATCTCTTTTTATACGTGGCTTTTTAGAGGTACCCCGTTAATGCTTCAACTCTTTTTCTTTATGTATGTTTTACCATCTTTTGGAATCTTTGTGGACCGTATGATGGTTGCGTTTATTACATTTATCCTAAACTATACTGCATATTTTATAGAAATATTAAGAGCTGGAATTGAGAGTGTTCCAAAAGAACAAATAGAGAGTGCCTCAGTAGAAGGAGCACATCAGTTTTATACATTTAGAAATATTGTATTACCACAGGCTATACGAAAAGAACTTCCCACTTTTACTAATGAAATTATAACATTGATAAAAGATACATCATTAGTTACAGTTATTGCAATATCTGATTTGATGAGAGGGGTGAAGGAAGTAGTATCAAGAGATTTTACGTTGTCGCCATTCGTCCTCGCAGCAATATTCTATTTGTCAATCAGCTATATTATTGTAAAATTTATGAAGTCATTAGAACGCAAAATAGACTATATGGATATCATATAGTCTATTTTACATATATCTAAATATTTGCTCACTTGTTTAAGTTGTAGTATAATTTAAATATATAAATTTTGTATACAAAGAAACAAAAGGAAATGAGTTGAAACACATGGATACCTTCACTGCTTTTATGAGTCTTTTTATGGTATTGTTTGTAACAATTATTGTTACGTACTCCTTATATAAATGGACTGAAATCACGGCTTACAATACGATAACTTGGTTCCTGTATTTTCTTTCAATAGCGATATCACATATCGTTTTTTATATTGGTGCAACTTACAATAATTTTTTAATCTATCTTGGAATTATTTTGCTAATAGTAAACTTTTTTGTGTTACGAGAAATACTTTTCCGCAAACACAAGTTTCAATATTTTAAAAAGATTGGATATGTTGTATTTAGTCTATTATTAGTTCTTATTGTTACTGATATGGTTGTGTTTCGTGAAGTTCCACGTTCATTTAGTTATTACATTGTTGGCCTTTTAATTTTTTATCTAAATATTTTTTTCAAAATGATTATTGCTTATATGAAAGATCGTGATTTTATTTATCTAATATATGTAATATCTGTTTTTGTTCCCCTTCTTTTTGTTGTAGTTGAGATAGTAATATATGGTTTTACTAATTCAATTATTGAAAGTAGTGGTGTGTTCTACTTTAAGGCTTCATTTTTATTTATGTTATTATTTCATTTCATTATGTTGTTAGTGGCAATTATTTATCAGCTAAATCACAATTTAATAGCTTCACTAGAAAACAAGGAAGCTATTTTAATTAAAAAAAATGAAAAGCTTGAGTCTTTAGCTACTGTAGATTATTTGACTAAACTGTATAACCGAAGATATTTAAATGGTGTTATTTCAAAAGAAGCATTTCGTCATAACCGTTTTGGAGGAAATCTTTCAGTAATCATATTTGACATAGATTTTTTTAAAAAAATCAATGATAGATATGGCCATGATGTTGGAGACTATGTACTTAAAAAGATTAGTGAGATTATATCTAATTCAATTAGAAACGTCGATACATTTGGTCGATGGGGTGGAGAGGAATTCATCTTACTATTACCAAACACTTCAGAAGAACAATCCTTCAATAAAGCAGAGAAATTGCGTAAAATGATTGAGTCATATCCATTTCAGTATGGTATTTCAATCACTTGTAGTTTTGGAGTTGCTAGTAAACTACAAGGAGAAAGTTATACTTCTTGGATTAAACACGCTGATATAGCTTTATATGAGGCGAAAAAAAGTGGTCGTAACCTAACCGTTAAATATGCACACTCTATGACTACAATAAACTTGTCTCAAAAAGTTGAATGGACACCAGAAATGTTATCTGGAATTGACGAGATTGATGATGATCATAAACTTTTGGTTAAGTTGATTAAACAGTTTGATGATGAAACATTATCAAAACAGGAAATTTTGTCTTTATTACAAAATCTTATTGATGAAACTGTTAAACATTTTGATGAAGAAGAGACAATCATGGAGAATTATCATTTTCCTGGACTAGAACATCACAGAAAAGTCCATAAATATTTAGCGTACAATGCAAGTATAATTGTACGCAACTATGAATCTAATAAAATACAAAATATTCAAGTTGTTAAATTAACAATTCGTGATTTAGTAATGGAACATATGATCCATGAAGATAGTAAGTTCTTTTTATATTTGAAAAAAACAAATCAGATGAATTAAATTGGAAGTATTCACTTGGAGATTTAATAAGAATTATTTATAACTTATACATATGAGAACGTAAGAAGTAACTTGCAAATAAATAATCAATTCTCTACTAATAGAAAGTGAACTATGATAATATCAAATAAAGCAGTTCATTAAATGGAGGCGCGTTATATGTCAGAGAAATTGATTGATTTAGAATTTTTAAAAATTGCTTTGGATGCAATTCCTGAAATGGTTGCAATTAAAGATTTAGAAGGAAGATACGTATTTGCAAATAAACGAGTAGATAGGTTTTATAAAAAAAGGTTTGACACTATTATAGGTAAAACGATAGAGGAAATTTATCCCCCTGAAGAGCAAAAATATGTAAAATCGCTAGATGAACGCGTTATTGATTCAAAAAAAGGATTTTCCGAAAATATCAGAATATTGACGGACGATGGATATATAGTATCTCAAATTTCGAGATCTCCAATATTAGATAGTGAAGGAAATTTGATATACATAATTTCTATTGCAAACGACATCACTGATAAAATCATATTAGAAGAAGCGCTACAGGAAAAAGTAAGTGAGTTAGAAGAGTTAAATAAAAAATACCTAAAACTATCTTATTATGATACTTTAACTGAAATTTACAATCGTAGAAAGTTTTATGAGGATTTGAAGCAGTTAGAAGAAACTATTTCTTATAAAATTATCTTAATCGATTTAAATAATTTTAAATTAATTAACGATGAACAAGGTCATATTATTGGAGACAAAGCACTTAAGGAATTTGCTAATAAATTAGATTCTTTAATAAGTGAGTTTGGAGGCAATAGTTACCGTCTTGGTGGAGATGAGTTTGTGATTATTCATAAATCAACATCTGATTTTAGTTTTCAGAATATGGTAAAAGACTTGAATGTTTTGCTAAAAAGATATCATAATCTAGTTAGTTTATCATATGGTGAATTCGAGTTTGAAGGAAAAAAAGAAATCAATAAAGTGTATACAAACTTTTTGATATCTCGTGCAGATCAACTCTTGTATAAATTCAAAGAACAAGTTAAAAAGGAATTAGATACGGATAAAAAATAGAATAGAATTATGTTGTATCATATAATATAGCATTTAAGAAAACAAAACCTCACATCAATAAAATATGTGAGGTTTTTTTATATTACAATTTTGATAAATATTCTGCAGCATGATTCAATTCAAGTGGTTTTGAGAAATAGAAGCCTTGAATTATATCTACACCCATTTTAACCAATAACTCGAGTTCTTCTTTGGTTTCAACCCCTTCAACAATAACCTTTTTATGTGATGTATGAATCATATTAACTAAATCAAGCAATATGTGCTGGTAAGTGTCCTTTACAGCTATTTGCTCCAAGACTTGTTTATCAATTTTAACATAATCAATCTCCTCGAACTTTAAATATTCAAAAGAGGTTGCACCTGTAGTGAAATCATCAAGAGCAATTTGGAATCCATTTTCTTTTAACGTCTTGAGTTTTAAACGTGTCTTATCATTGATAATGACATCTTCAAGGATTTCAAAAATTATATTTTCACCCTTAATACCATAGCCTGCAAGGATATCAATTAACCGTTCGACTTGAATATTAATTAAGGTATCAATGGCAAGGTTGATAGATACATGTAAAGATAAGTCGGTTCTTGTAGAAAATAGAGTACTTAAGGATTGGGCTACTAATTCAACCATTTTCATATCTAGTTCATATCCCATACCATTACGGTTTACCAATGGTAAGAATGAACCAGGATTAATTATTTGTCCACCTAAGTCCCAACGAGCTAAAGCTTCAAAACCTTTAATTTCGCCATTTGCCCAGTGAAGTGGTTGAAAGTACGGCTTAATTTCATTGTTTTGAATTGCAGTAATGATTGATTCTTTTAACTTAATTCGTTTTGCAGTACTCCCAGTATTATCACAAATCATCGGTTTTAACTTATATAAAGAACTATCAAAACATAAATCGATAGCAAGATTAATCTTCTGTTCAAAATCTTCAATTCCCACATGCGCATCGACAATTCCTAAGGATAAATTGATGGTGTGTTGTCGACCTCTATTATCGGTGAAAGGCTCCAAAAGTGTCCTGCGAAATGAAGAAACCTGTTCTAACGAGAAAAAACCTTTTTCATGACATATTATCGCAAGTTCATCTCCACCAAATCGGTAAACTTTTTTTTCACCAAACATTGATTGCACACGTTTAGCAAGCTGGATTAATATGTCATCTCCTACTGCGTTTCCATAGACATCGTTAATTAATTTGAAGTTTTTGATGTCCATATAAATAACACGATACAGTTCAGGATTTAATTTTTGAGTATCTTGAAAAAGGGATGCACGACTACGTAATCTTGTAAGATTATCATAATTAGCATAAAATTCATTTTGTCGTAACACCCGTAGTAAAAATAGTGAGAAGCCTAGAAATAAAATGGTTACGACAATTACCAAAAAACTAAACGTTGATAAAGACTGGTATCCCAATATATATGTGTTCTCATATAATATCATCAATTGATATAGTTGATAATCAATTTCATAGGTTTCATCTAAAATAGCTTCTTTGAGTACTGTGTTTGTAGGGTCCTCTATCAATGCTTTTGCATTAAGGATATATTCATCAATCATCGGTTGAATATGTTCTAATTGATGAATAATTACAGGATCATCAGCTGCTCTCATTCCCGAAGCAGAATCACCCTCTACCAACATATTCAAGGTATCTTCATATTTTGTAAGCTCGTCATTCATCATTGTTTCAATTTGATTTACCTCAAATGTGTTAAAATTAGCATTTTCTTCAAATAGCCGTTGTGAAAAATCTGCGATGATAATCGTTCGCATGCGCTGGGTTTGGACAAGATTATAACTTAACCCATAATAATCCATATCATCATTTTGATTGGCGGTGTAGACCGCCCCAAAAATAACAGGGATAATAACCAAAATGATGGTTACAATATATTTTACTGTAATGCTTAATGAAGTGAACCACTTCCATATACGCATTTTTCCATCCCCCTAGTATTATTGAGATTCTTTATCTTTTTTATCTTTTCCAGGTGGCGTTTTCTCGACAGTACTAGTGACTTCACCTTCAGTAATTTTATAAGAATAGACGTAAGTACCATCTTCGTTGATTACTTCATCAATTTTTGCGGTACCTTCAATACCATCCACAGTGTAATCTAGTTTGTAATGCATTCCTTCATCTGTTGTTTCTGCTTTGAAATTATAGAGGTTTTCACCATCTTGAATTTTTACTTTGAAAGAACCTTCTTCTTGCTTGATTTCGACCATAACTTGTGATTGAACACCGTCGATATCCTTATTAACAGTTAAAGTAGATTTACTTTCCCCGTCTTCAATTTTTTCCTCATAATCTATAGTAATTGAGTTTCCTTCATTAGAAGCAGTAAGAATTAGATTTTGTTTTGATTCTCCATCTTCTTCTTTTAAATTATCCTCGATTTCCAAATCATAGGTAGTGTCCCCTACAATTAGTATACCTTCATAAGTATCGTTTTCTTCATCATAGTTATAATATACGGTATAAGTATCCCCTTCAACTTCATACGTGAACATGGTTTCAAAGTCAGGATTATCAGAGGTTTCTTGGACATTGACATCAATAGAGTTCAATCCATCTTCTAAGAAAACTTTGAACTTGTCCAAATAAATATTGACGTATCCGAGTTCTCCTTCTACCTTAGTAGTAGTGGTTCCGGGTTTATCAAGGTTGGTATAAGATAAAAAAGTAGGTGCATAAGAAGTTGGAATATCTTCTTCATTTAACGCAATTTCACCATCAATAAACCCACTAGAAACATAACTTAATGAAGCCACACTAGTATTGGTTGCCATAGGTGTTTCGCTGACTGCAGTCGTTCCACAAGCTACAGTAATTAGTACCATAAATATCATAATCCCCTTAATAGTAATCCGTTTCAATCTCATCATCAACACTCCTTTATAGTTGGTTGTGTATATCTGTTTAAAAAAATCTTGAATAAATATACGCTCTATTTTAACAACTTAATTATACTCGCTTTAGGGTTTATATACAACTATCATTTGTTTTGCAAATAGCAATTATCTTTTCCATTTTATTCAAAATACAATAACTGATACCTGTTTTCTTGTATGGGATTGACTTCTATATAAAAAGCATTCAATAGACTTAAATCTCTATATGTATACGTATACGTTACGTGATATAATAGACGTAGGATGTTGTGATTTTTTTGCATATATTTTTATGAGAAAAAAAGAATAAAATGAGGTGGTAATATGAATGATAAAGTCACAAAATGGCTTCTTGAAAAGAATAATCCATCGATAAGATATAACACGCTCACTTATTTGTTAAATAAACCATTTGATGACAATGAAGTGAAAGAAGCTAGAAAAGCAATAATGGAATCAGGAGCAGTTGTTAAAATACTCGAGAAACAAAATGAAGATGGATCATGGGATGACCCAGTCAAATTTTACACTTCAAAATACAAAGGAACAGTATGGACATTACTTATACTCGCTGAACTTGGGGCAGACCCAAAGGACTAAATAATAAAAAAAGGTTGCGAATTCATTTTAAAAAACTCACAAGAAATTAGTAGTAGTGGTTTTTCAACTATGGCAAGTAAAAAAACGGGTACAGGTGTGCCAAGTTACGTTATTCCATGCCTAACAGGCAATATGGTATTTGCTTTAATAAAACTTGGATATTTAGAGGACCAAAGAGTACAAAAAGCAATTGATTGGATAGTGAAATATCAAAGAACTGATGATGGAGATGTATTGTCAAGTGATGAATATCATAAAAAACGTCCAGCTTGTTTTAGTAAACACTCGTGTCATATGGGCGTTGCAAAATCTTTTAAGGCACTGGTTGCAATTCCAAAAGAGAAAAGATCAAAGGAAATCAAGGACAAAATCATCGAATTTGCTGAGTATTTTTTAATACACCACATTTATAAGCAAAGTCATAATCTTGAAAAGGATTCAAAACCAGGATGGAAAAAATTTGGGTTTCCGTTAATGTATCAAACTGATATATTAGAATTAGTAGAATTATTTCAGGAGATAGGACTTAAAGATGAACGATTAAAAGATGCCATCAATATAATTAAAGAAAAACAGAAAGATGATGGTACTTGGTTACTCGATAATACTTATAACGGGAGAACAACAATACGTATTGAAGTAAAAGGAAAGCCCTCAAAATGGATTACTTTTAAGGCTTTAAAGGTGTTACGTTAAAACAGATACTTTCATAACTACATAAATTCAGTATTAAAGGATATATAAAACTCAAAAAAAACCGAAAATTTATAATTGATTTTCGGTTTTTATATTAAGTAAAATTATTTTTGGTAATACTGCTCAATGTTTTGTCCCCATCTATCTCTTTTTTGCTCATAAATATTATACAAGTATTGATCTAGATACTGATTTAAGAAATCTGCACATGAAATACCATGTGTTTCAACATAATTGTTTATGATTTCTAGTTCGTCTTTAGTGAAATATTCACTACAGTTTTCAGGAGTTATTTTAGATCTAATCTCACC
>JBFFKS010000026.1:0-9673 GCA_041555275.1 Xianfuyuplasma sp.
AATGTACTTACTGTACAGAAATGTGTCCAAGATTCATTATTGGTAAAAATACCGAACCTCATAAAGTAATGAGAGGACTTGCTAATGAAGATTCAACAGCACTTGGCGTTATATCTTCAGTTGTATCGTGTTGTGATTGTGGGCTTTGTAGTTTATATGCTTGCCCCATGGATTTAGATCCAGGTAAACTAACAAATATGGTAAAACAAAGCTTACTTAAAAAAGGTGTTAAGACAGAAAAAATAGTGCCATACGAAACAGATCCTTTGAGAGAAAGTAAAAAAGTACCAACAAAAAGGTTAATCGCAAGACTTGAATTATTAGACTATAATGTTCCTGCACCACTAAATAAAGACATATACACAACAAACTTTGTTAAAATACTACTGAAACAACATATTGGGGTAGTAGCAACACCTGTTGTACAAGTAGGAGATTATGTGAAAAGAGGAACATTGATTGCATCATGTCATGATAAATTAGGGGCAAATATACATTCAAGTATCAACGGAAAAGTAACGAAATTAACACAAAATTATATAGAGATAAACGCATAAGGAGGAGTGACTAAATGGAAGCATTAGGAATGATAGAATTAAACAGTATCGCTAGAGGAATCGAAGCTGGCGACGCTATATTAAAGACAGCCAATGTCAAATTAGTTGCGGCTTATGCAGCGTGCCCTGGTAAATACATTGTTATGGTACGAGGACAAGTAGCAGCAGTAAAAAGTTCGATTGAAGTAGGAGCTAAGGTTTCTGGAAAATCACTTATTAACGATATAGTCATAGCAAATATTCACGATCAAGTATTCAAAGCACTAAGTTGTGCAACTGAAATCCATCCGAAAGGCGCAGTTGGAGTTATTGAAACATATTCATTAGCAACAGCGATTGTCGTATCAGACGCTGCAGTAAAAACTGCCAATGTAGAATTATTAGAGATACGATTAGGTAGAGGTCTTGGTGGAAAAGCGTTTACCGTTTTAACGGGAGATGTAAGTAGTGTAAGAGCTGCAGTTGATGCAGCTGAAGACGCAAGTAAAGAAGGCGGATTATTAGCACATACTGCAGTAATCCCAAGAATCAGTGAAGAAATGTTAAGAACATTGATTTAAATAAATATAAAATAAAAATGATAGAAAAGGAGAGTTAAGTTATGAAACAAGCATTAGGTTTAGTTGAAACAAAAGGATTAGTTGGCGCTATTGAAGCAGCAGATGCAATGGTTAAAGCTGCAAACGTTACGTTAGTCGGAAAAGAAAAAATTGGATCTGGACTAGTAACAGTTATGGTTCGTGGAGACGTTGGAGCTGTTAAAGCAGCAACAGAAGCTGGAGCAGAAGCTGCTCGCAGAGTTGGAGAACTTAAATCAGTTCATGTTATTCCAAGACCACATGCAGATGTTGAAGCTTTACTTGGACAAAAAACAGTGGCAAAAGCACCATCAAAAGCAACACCAAAAAGCGCAAAAGAAGAGAAGTAATTTAAAAAAGAAATTATTTACATCAAGAAATTACAAATAACTAGAGATATCTAGTAAGAGGGAGAAACATATTATGAAAGAAGCATTAGGATTAATTGAAACAAAAGGATTGGTTGGCGCAATTGAAGCTGCTGACGCAATGGTAAAAGCTGCAAATGTTACATTAGTTAGAAAAGAAAAAATTGGTAGTGGATTAGTAACAGTAATGGTACGTGGAGATGTTGGAGCAGTTAAAGCAGCTACAGAAGCAGGGGCAGAAGCGGCTCGTAGAGTTGGAGAATTGGTATCGGTACATGTTATACCAAGACCTCATGCAGATGTAGAAGAATTATTGAAACAATAAAACAGTAAAAAGATATTTTTACAAGAATTTCTTTGAAAAATGGACACAAGTATTTCATAATGAAGTATAATAAAAAACTTAAAAATTGGAGGAAACAAAAATGAAAGAAGCATTAGGATTAATTGAAACTAAAGGATTGGTTGGCGCAATTGAAGCAGCCGACGCAATGGTAAAAGCTGCTAATGTAACACTAGTAGGGAAAGAAAAAATTGGATCAGGATTGGTAACAGTAATGGTACGCGGTGATGTTGGAGCAGTTAAAGCAGCAACAGAAGCTGGCGCAGAAGCAGCTCGTAGAGTTGGAGAACTAAAATCAGTACACGTAATTCCTAGACCACATGCAGACGTTGAAGAATTATTAAAAAAATAACAACATTTGTTAGACTAAAAAAGAATAAACTGAAAAGAGCTGAAAAATATGGAATTAGATAAATTAATTGAAAGAATTGCCGAAGAGGTCTATCGTAAGATAGCAAATGAGAACAATGGAGCAACAAATATCAAACACATTAATAATAGTGATATTGCATCAATTATTGATCATACTTTATTGAAACCTGAAGCAACAGAAAAGGACATTAAAAAAGTATGTGAAGAGGCGATTCAATATAAATTTAAATCTGTCTGTGTAAACACACATTATGTTACATTGGTTTCACGTCTTTTAGCAGGATCAGGTGTTGATACTTGCTGTGTTGTAGGATTTCCACTAGGAGCGATGACTACAAGAGCCAAAGTAGATGAAACATATGATGCGTTGAAAAATGGGGCAAATGAAATTGATATGGTTATTAATATTGGTGCCTTAAAATCTGGAAACTGGGACACTGTTAAGAGAGATATTGAAGGTGTTGTAACAGCAGCAAGAGGAAGAGCACTCGTAAAAGTAATCCTAGAAACTTCACTATTGAATGATGAAGAAAAAATCAAAGCATGTACCATTGCTAAAATGGCAGGAGCAGATTTTGTGAAAACAGCCACTGGATTTAGTAAAGGTGGAGCAACAGTAGAGGATATCAGATTAATGAGAAGAGTCGTTGGTCCAGATGTAGGTGTCAAAGCTTCAGGTGGCGTAAGAGATACAGAAACTGCTAGAGCAATGATTGCTGCAGGAGCAAATAGAATTGGAACAAGTTCAGGTATCAATATTGTTAAGGGTACAAAACCTACGACAGGTACTTATTAGTACTTAGAAAAGAGGAAAAATTATGTATGCTGCAAGAATAATTGGAACTGTTGTGTGTACACAAAAGGATCCAAGTATGAACAGTTTAAAAATGCAGGTTGTTCAACCTGTAAATTTAAACACCTTCGAAAATGAGGGAAAACCAGCAGTTGCAATAGATGCTGTTGGCGCTGGTTATGGCGAAATGGTCTTAGTCGTTTCTGGAAGTTCAGGAAGACTTACACAACTTACCCAAAATAAACCAGTGGATTCAACAATTATGGCAATCATAGATTATGTTGACATTGAAGGTAAGAATATCTTTAGTAAAAATAAGAAGGAGACATAATTATGAGAGTTGCAATAGGATGTGACCATGGTGGTTACGAATTAAAAGAAAAAATAAAAGAATATTTGGCAAAAGATTTATACATTGAGTTCGTTGATTTCGGAACATATAATAAAAATCGTTGTGATTATCCAGATTATGCATTTTTAGTTGCAGAAGCTGTGTCTTCTAAAAAATGTGATTATGGAATCATGATTGATGGTGCCGGAATTGGATCATGTATGATGGCAAATAAAATACCAGGTGTCCTTGCTGCTTGTGCGAATGAGATTTATACTGCAAAAAACAGTAGACATCATAATGGTGCAAATGTACTGACTATGGGAAGTATGGTAGTTGGTGAAGGAGTTGCCAAAGAAATCGTAAAAATCTTCTTATCGACTAAATTTGAAGGTGACAGAAATAAAAAAAGAATCCAAAGTATTTTAGATATTGAACGAAGATTATTAAATAATAGGGGGTGATCCTATGCAAATGGCTAAAGTTATTGGTATGGTCACATCAACAGTAAAAGTAAAGGAAATAATGGGAGTATCATTATTAGTGATTCAACCAGTAAATGGAAAATATGAAGAAGTTGGCAGTCCAATTGTGGCTGGTGATAACTTTGGTGCTGGAGTAGGAGAGTATGTTTTTTTCTCAAAAAGTAAAGAGGGAGCAATGAACTTACCGATACCAACAGCTTGTGTTGATGCAGGTATTACTGGTATTATCGATTACACATTTATAAAATAATAATCAATATCTAAATAAGAGGTGATTATATGCAACTTGCAAAAGTAGTTGGAAATTTGGTTTCCACACACAAAAATGAATTATTAAAAGGTAAAAAGCTTTTACTTGTCCAAGCCATCGATGAAAAATTGATTCCTTTTGGTGAAGAAATGGTAGCAGTCGATGGTGTTGGAGCGGGTATTGGAGATACTGTCTTGATATTGAATGAGGGTGGATCAGCAAGAATGATTACCAAAGCCACTAGTAATATTTCACCAATTGAACTTTGTGTTGCCGGAATCGTAGATTCTATTCAAACACATGATGAATATAAAAGATTTGACATGAAGAGATGATTGTATGAAATTATTAGATAGAATGATAGAAAAAGCGAAAAAGAATGTGAAAACAATTGTGTTACCAGAAGGTAAAGACAAAAGAGTTATCAAGGCAGCAAAAGTATTAAAAAGAGAATCAATCGTAAATGTCATAGTGTTAATTAACGAAAATGATTTGAATGAAGATATTAGAACGCTAGAAAACGAAGGTGTTAAAGTAATTGTGGTTGAAAACTCTCCACAATTACGTGAGTATAGTGAAAAGTTATTTGATTTAAGAAAAGAAAAAGGAATGACACAAGAACAGGCTAAATCACTTGTTCGAAATACAATATATTATGGTGTAATGATGGTTAAAAACAAAGATGCAGATGGCATGGTTGCAGGTGCAATCACTTCAACTGGAGATGTTTTTAGACCTGCCTTACAAATCCTAAGAACGAAAAAAGATGTAAAAGTAGTTTCTACATTCTTCTTGATGGATGTACCCGATTCAATTTATGGAAGTGATGGTTTATTTGCTTTTAGTGATTGTGGTTTACTTGTAGAACCAAATGCAATTGAACTTACTGAAATTGCGATTCAAACTGCTAAATCTTTTGAGAATCTTACAAAAGAAGAACCACGAATTGCAATGTTATCATATTCGACATTTGGGAGTGCAAAAGGTGATAATATAAATAAAGTAGTTGAGGCGACAAATGTGGTTAAAAAGCAATATCCTAATCTAAAAATAGATGGAGAATTACAACTCGATGCTGCCATTATTCCTGAAGTAGCAAAGATCAAAGCACCTAGAAGTAATGTTGCTGGATATGCTAATGTTTTGATATTCCCAGATTTACAATCTGGTAATATTGGATATAAATTAGTTGAAAGATTGGCAAAAGCAGATGCTTATGGACCAATTACTCAAGGACTTGGGGGTCCAGTTAACGACTTGTCTAGAGGTTGTTCTTATGAAGATATTATTGCAGTTGCAACCATTACTTCATTACAAACAAGCTACTAGAAAGAATTAAAATTATGAATACAAAAACAAATGGAGATGGAAATTCTCCTTTTTTGTTTGATTTTCTTTTGCCAATTTGCAATTTGTTTCAAAAAACTTGGATAATATAATATTTATGGTACAATATGAGAGAGTAAAAATTAGGAGGAATTATCATGGATTATCGTTTTGATCAAAAAGTAGCAAAAGAAGATTATTTAGCATTTGTAACCAACCATATAAAATCTAGTTTTTTTAAACCATTTAACTTAGTACTATTCGTTGTGAGTGTTGGGTATCTAGCAATTAGTCCATTTGTTTTAGGAACTGCAGATTTTACATTCTTATACATCGCTGTTGGAATCATTGTATTATTATTAGGTATGGTATTCTTTGTTAGACGAAGAGCAGAAAAAGAATATGATGCAAAACCAGATTCATTTAATATGACATATGAAGTAAATGAAGATGGATTGAAATATATCACAAAAGATGGAGAACTTGAAAAAAAATGGATTGATTTTTATAGTGCTAAGGAAACTGAACTGTATATTTATATATATATTAATAAAAATAGCGGGTTAGTATTTATTAAAGGACAAATGCAAGCTGAAGCTGTATCACTAGTTTTGGGAAAAATTAAAAATCACATTCCGGCACAAAGAGCAAAATTATTAAAATAGAAAAATAAAGAGCCAAAATTAGTTTTTTTGGTTCTTTTTTTGTAACTGCTTTCAAAAAGAGTTTATATATGATAAAATATTTGTGGAAACTTGATAATATCAGGAGGTAAAAAGATGACGAATATTTTATGTATTGACAATTCAGAAACGATTCGTAAAATTGTACAAGATTGTGTTGAAGATTTAGGGTTTTCTTTTTACGAAGCAGAAAACGGTAGAGCAGGTATTGAAAAAGCCAATGAAATCAGCAATCTAAAAATGATAATTATGGACTGGAACATGCCTGTAATGAGTGGAAGAGAAACTTTAGTTACTCTGCGAAGAAATAAAGCATTAGATGATACAATTATCTTGGTTCTGATTAAAGTAGAGAAAAAAGATCAAGTAGTTGATGCTGTCGATTTAGGGGCAGACAACTACATGTTAAAACCATTCAGTGTCAATAATTTACAAAATAAAATTGAGGAATTACTAACAAATCCAGTTTAAACTGCATTTTTTATAGAGGTGAAAAATATGGAAATTGAAATATTTGATAATAATTTATCAAAAGAAGACGTAAAAGATGCTCCCCATCGATATGGATGTCGTGGTATCCTTAAAAAGGATAATAAATACTTAATGGTAAACCTTACTGAATGGGACATTACTACTTTTCCTGGCGGTGGAATTGAGGAAAATGAAACACAAGAAGAGTGTGTTGTTCGCGAAGTGTTTGAGGAAACTGGTGTTCGCTGCAAAGTAAAATATAAAACAGTCACAGTAACCGAATACTTTATTGATTCTATTTGGACGAACTACTATTTTCTCTGTGATTTTATTAGTCAAGAAAATGGGAACAGCTTAACAAAAGAAGAAAAAGAATTAGGATTAATTGTGAAATGGATGACGCTAGAAGAAATACTAGATACATTTGAGAATAATATGACAAAACATAAACATGGTCCTAATGTACAAAATCGAGAGTTTTTAGGATTAATAAATTCTATCTAGGGAGTTGATTTGATGGCAAGTATGAATATTACAAAAAGTAAATTTATGGAATATATAAGATGTAATAGATTTGCCGCATTAAATAACATCTATAAAAGAAAAGATATGGATGATGCATTAAAAGATCGCTTTTATGACATTATCGATTCTTTAGAAGGTTTTGAATTTGATGGAGATGAGTACTTTTTAGAACCTGATACATCACATCTTGACGTTATGATGCCATACTTTGACGAAATTGAGGTTTTAGCAGCAAGAAAAGTAATGTCTGAGTGGGGTGGAGAAACAAAATACGGTACAAAATACGGAACACAAAAACTTTTTCTTAGAGATCATGGTAATTTTAACCTAATGTGTTATGTAGACATTTACAATAAACAAAATTCACAAGTTAACATAATCGAAGTAAAAGCAACAACAACTAATAAATTTATGAGTTTAGGGTATAAACTTGATGGTGTAAAACAAAGCATCTTTTATAAGGATGATAATGGCGTACTACACCTCAAAGAAAAGTTAGATAAGGAACTATTATCAGATAGTAAATATATGAAACAACGATCTAAACTCTTTGATAGACTTGGGGGAGAAGGGGTTTACGTCTATGACCTTGCTTTCCAAAGATATGTAGTTGATGAAGACATTAAAAATGCTAAATATTATCTTGGTGTACTAAATCATGAATATGTTTTTGATGGTAAAACACTAGACGGTAAACCAGTTTATACAAATGAAATCATATCATTTATTGATATGACAGATATAACCAAAGAATTACAACCAATTATCATTGAAGCAATCGATCAAGTAATAAATCGTATCACAAACGATGATGAATCAAGAGTTCATCTTGGAAAACACTGTCAACTAAAAAAAATGCGCGAATGTATCTACAAAGATCTCTGTTATGACAAATTTCCAAAGAAAAACAGTATCCTAATGTACCTAGACAAACATAATGGATTTAAAGATGAGTCTGGGGATAAACATGAATACTTCGATTTGATTAGTGAAGGATACTTAAGTATGGAAGATGTACCACATGAATGGTTACATAGAAGAAATAATCAAATTCAACGCGATGTAGCTATAACGAAAAAGGTATATGTTGATGAACGTAAAATCAAAGATGCGATAAATACAATTAAATACCCAATTTATCATCTTGATTTTGAAAGCTTTCCATGTCCTTTACCACGATTCAAAGGTGAAAAAGCATATATGCAAAGTCTATTCCAGTTTAGTTTACACATTGAAAATTGTCCTGGAGATTGTGATAAAGAAATAGATCATTATGAGTATCTTGCAAAAGATCACAGTGATAATCGTCTAGAATTAGTTGAAAATTTGTGTAAATACATTGGAGATGATGATGGAAGCGTCATGGTTTACAATGAAGCTTTTGAAAAAACAAGGATAAAGGAATTGGCGAAGTTTTATCCACAATTTAGTGAGAAATTACTAAACATTAACGAAAGATTATTTGATTTATTACACGTTGTTAAAACAAATACTAAACTATTTGAAAGTTTGGGATATGATACAGATCATGCCAAAACAATCAATTATTATCATGAGGATTTAGAAGGAAGCTTCTCAATCAAGAAGGTTTTACCGATATTTAGCGACCTTACGTACAAAGGAATGCAAGTAAGTAATGGTATGGCTGCAGTATATGCCTATGCTGGATTTAATAAGTTGAATCCGACAGAACTACAAGAGGTAAGAACCGCATTAACAGAGTATTGTAAGCAAGATACTTGGGCTATGGTTGAAATATTAAATGAATTACGCAAAATATAGTTAATATGTTTACAAATAAAATGTATATGTTATAATAAATTGGATATTTAATTAGGAGGAACTAAAATGGCTAAAATTGATAAATTATCAGGAAGCAAAGTACGTATTGAAATCGAAGTTTCAAGTGACTTATTCGATCACGGACTGGAACATGCATTTCATGCAATCAAAGATGATGTAGAAGTAAAAGGATTTAGAAAAGGTAAAGTAACTAGAGCAATATTTGAACAACATTACGGTGTTGAATCACTATATGAAGAAGCAATTAATCATGTAATTCAAGAAGCATACGTTAGTGCTGTTACAGAAAATGATCTTGAAGTTGTGGCACAACCAAAAATCGACTTAGACATCACAAAAGTTGAAAGAGGTAAAGGATTTAAATTTGTAGCTGAAGTTGCAGTAAAACCAGAAGTGACTTTAGGAGAATACAAAGGATTGAAATTCGCCAAACAAAGCGAAGAAGTATCTGAAGAAGACGTTGCAAAAGAAGTTGCTAAATTACTAGAACAAAATGCTGAATTGGTATTAAAAGAAGAAGGTACGTTAGAAAACGGAGATACAGCAATCTTTGACTTTGACGGTTATGTTGACGGTGTTGCATTTGATGGTGGAAAATCTGAAAACTATGAATTATTAATTGGTAGTGGACAATTTATCCCAGGATTTGAAGCACAAATGGTTGGAATGAATCTTGGAGAAGAAAAAGAGATCAACGTTACTTTCCCAGAAGAATACCAAGCAGAAAACTTAAAAGGTAAAGACGCAGTATTTACAGTAAAACTTCACGAAATGAAAGTAAGAGAATT
>JBFFKS010000027.1:0-9602 GCA_041555275.1 Xianfuyuplasma sp.
TGAGAAAGACATCACTTGATTTTGCTGTACTAAATATTGCAATTTCTTATACAAATAAGTTTCAAATTCAAGTAGGTGCAAGACCAAGTATTTCAATGAAACCAGAGAAGGCACTTGAATTTATCAACAATCAAAAGAAAATCACGAAAGATGTAATTGCGAAAACTGCTAAATTTGCTTGTGAGGAACTTCGCTTTGGAAGTAATACAAAAGCTGGACAAGAGTATCGCAAAAACATATGTGAAGTATATATAAAACGTGGACTAAACGAGGTGATATCAGATGAAAGTTAAGTGTAAAGTAAATGGTTTAACAAAAGTATTTGATTGTTTACCAGGAGAATATTTAGTAGATACACTTCGTAAGAACAATTACTTGAGTGTCAAGCGTGGTTGTGAAAGTTCTAGTTGTGGTGTTTGTACTGTCCTTTTAGATAACAAACCTATTTTATCTTGTTCTTTTTTAACTTTGCGAGCTGAGGGACATGAAATTTTAACTGTTGAAGGAATTAGTAAAGAAGCAGAAGTATTAAGCGAGTACATTGGTCATGAAGGAGCAGATCAGTGTGGTTTTTGTAATCCTGGGTTAGCACTAGCTGTGCATGCACTTAGATTGGAAAATGACAATCCAACAAAGGATGAAGTAAAAGAATATTTGAAAGGTAATCTATGTCGTTGTACTGGGTATCAAGGACAACATATCGCAATAATGGATTATCTGGAGGAAAACTAATGAAAGTCGTAAATAAGAAACACCCATCAATTGATGGTAAAGGATTAATGATGGGACGCAAGGCATATACTGATGATCTTGCAGAACCAGAATCATTAATTGTTAAAATATTAAGAAGTCCACATGCCCATGCCCGTATTAAAAAAATAGATGCCAAAGAAGCACTAAAATTAGAAGGCGTAGAACTTGTTTTAACACATAAGGATTTTAAGAGAAAACCTTTTACTAGAGCAGGACAAGGATATCCTGAACCATCTCCTCATGATAAATTTGTACTAGATGAATTTGTGAGATATGTTGGTGATGAAGTTTGTTGTGTTGCAGCTATTGATAATGAAACATGTGAGAAAGCATTGTCACTAATAAAGGTTGAATATGAAGTACTTGAACCAGTACTCGATTTTGAACACGCAATGGACAATAAAATAATTATTCATCCTGAAGATGAAATTCATGAGATGTTTCCAATTGGTTTTGAGCCAAAGCGTAATATCGCTGCAAGCTACACTATGGAAGTAGGAAACGCTAGTGAAGATGTAAAAAATAGTGATGTAATTATTGAACAAAGTTTTTACACACAAGCTCAAGCACATGTAATGCTAGAACCACACACCGTTAATGCAAGAATTGATTTTCAGAATAGATTGGTCTTAATTTCATCAACTCAAACACCAATACATGTAAGAAGAATAGTATCTCAAGCACTTGATATTCCGTTAAGTAGAATTCGAGTTATAAAACCCCGTGTAGGTGGTGGATATGGTGGAAAACAACAAATACATGGAGAAATGTTTGTAAGTACTGTCACGTTAAGAACAGGGAAACCATCAAAAATTGTATATACCAGAAAAGAAGTATTTGAGTCTTCTTATTCCAGACATCCAATGCGTTTTGATATTAAACTAGGAGCAACAAAAGAAGGAATTCTAAAAGCAATAGATTGTTATGTTGTTAGTGATACAGGAGCTTATGGGGAACACGCGTTAACTGTATTTATGGTCGCGGGATCAAAAGTATTACCCCTTTATAATAAAGTAGATAGTGTTCGATTCCATGGACATGTTGTTTATACGAACCATACTCCAGCGGGAGCGTATAGAGGTTATGGAGCGATACAAGGTAACTTTGCACTTGAATCTGCGATTGATATGCTCATTCACAAATTAGGTGTAGATCCAATAAAATTTAGAGACATAAACATGATAAAAGAAGGAGAAACATCTCCTATATTTTCCATTATGGGTGAAGGTACCGAAGGTACTGCAATGAATATGGACTCATGTAAACTTAAATATTGTTTAGAAAGAGGAGCTAAATTAATCAATTGGAAAAATATCTATCCTTATAAACAAATTTCTGAAACAAAAAGAAAAGCAGTTGGGACTGCAATCGCAATGCAGGGAAGTGGAATTCCATATATCGATATGGGGGCTGCAACAATCAAACTAAATGATGACGGATTTTATAATCTTCTTATAGGAGCAACCGATATTGGGCAAGGTAGTGATACTGTTTTAGCACAAATCGCTGCAGAAGCACTGGGTTGTGAATTAGAACAAGTTATCGTCTATTCTTCAGATAGTGATTTAACACCATTTGATACCGGTGCATACGCTTCAAGTACAACATATGTAAGTGGAAATGCAGTATATAAAGCAGCAATGAAACTTCGAAAGATGATAATGACAGAGGCTGCAAATGCTCTTAAAGTAGACATAGAAAAAATAACCTACGATGGTAAAATATTTAAAACGAAAAATAAAAAAATGACGATAAACGAGTTATCAAATCGTTTATATTACAATGAAGATCAAAAACAATTAACAGCTACAGATAGTTATGTAGGACATAAATCACCGCCACCATTTATGGCGGGTTATGTAGAACTTAATGTCGATATGGAAACTGGAGAAATTGAGGTCTGTGAGTATGTTAGTGTTGTTGATTGTGGAGTAACTATCAATCCGATGCTCGCATTAGGTCAAGTTGAAGGTGGAGTTATGCAAGGAATCGGAATGGCTTTATACGAGGAAGTTCATATTTCTAAAAAGGGACAACTTATTACTAACGACCTCCTAAATTATCACATACCAACAAGAATGGAAATTAAAAAATTCACTACAGAGTTTGCAGAAAGTTATGAAAAAAGTGGTCCATATGGAGCAAAAAGTGTTGGGGAAATTGGTGTTGATACACCACCAGCTGCAATTGCCAATGCAATCTTTAATGCTACTGGTGTGAGAATTACTTCATTGCCGATCACCCCAGAAAAAATATTGAAAGGAATTAAAGAAAGAAAGGAAGATTAAGATGTTTAAAGATAGAAAACTTTTGACAGCGATTCTTTTCTATGGTGCCCTATGGGGAGTTTTAGAAGCAACAGTAGGACATATATTACATCTAATACCAACATCGCTTGCTGGAACTATTATGTTCCCTATAGCTTCCATGGTATTAATCAAAGCTTATAACGAAACACATAGTAAAAAAGCACTATTCTATGTTGGAATTGTTGCCGCATCAATAAAAGCTGTCGATATATTTTTACCTGCAATTAGCATTTTCAAAACGATAAATCCGATGATATCAATATTACTTGAATCACTAGTTGTTATTCTTGTAATTACAATGGTAAAACACCAAAATCAAGTTTACGTTTTTACTGCATTACCAATTGCCAGTATTTCATGGCGTATTATCTTTATTGGGTGGATGGGTCTTCAGTATTTGTTAGCTATTAATATGGCTCCATATCTCAGTAGTTTTGTTGGTACATTTGAGTTTGTAATTGTCAGTGGACTTATCAGTGGATTTATCGCAACTGGATTACTGTATTTAAGCAAATACATTAAACCAAAATTTTCGTTTAAGTTATCACAAAAACCAATATTTGCATCACTATTATTCCTAATAGCTCTTGTTTTAACATATACACTATAAAATTTAAGGACTGATAACATGGACTTATATGAACTAATTACGAAATATAAAAGTGAAGGGACAAGTCTTGTCTTAGTAACAGTTACTGAAAAAACAGGAGATGGACCTGTTGAAGTTGGAAAGAAAATGCTCGTTACAGAACATAACGAGGCGTTTGGTACCGTTGGCGGAGGAGCATTAGAATACAATGCCCGTGAAGAATGTAAAAACATCTTTATAAGTCGTGAAAGTTTTGGAGAGAAATACCTTTTAAATGAAGGGAAAGTCATAAAAGATACCAAAACATTACCGATGGTTTGTGGAGGAGTTGTGAAACTATTTTATGAATATATTGGACCAATGGAGTATATCTATATTTTTGGTGCAGGCCATGTTGGACAAGCACTAACAAATATTCTGAAAACAATGAATTTTCATGTGACAGTGATTGATGGACGGGAGCATGTTTATAACAAGTTTAGTGGTTCAGATATTAAAATATTGTCTCCTTTTGCACAATATATTGAAGATTCAGGATTGCGTAAAAATAGTTTTGTCGTTGTCTGTACACCATCCCACAAGTATGATTATAACGTTGTGAATAAGATTATAGAAAAAGAGATTGAATTAAAGTATTTAGGGATGTTATGTTCCCCTCAAAAACTTAGTTCTTATTTAGATAAAACATATGAAAAATATGGAAAAGATATCAATTTAAAAAATTTCTATTCGCCAATAGGTATTGATTTAGGTGGAGGAAGTCCTGAGGAAATTGCGATTTCGATAACGGCT
This sequence comes from Xianfuyuplasma sp., assembly GCA_041555275.1. Classification (GTDB taxonomy): domain Bacteria; phylum Bacillota_I; class Bacilli_A; order Izemoplasmatales; family Izemoplasmataceae; genus Xianfuyuplasma. The sequence continues at coordinate 4,444 of JBFFKS010000027.1, forward strand.
GAAATTCTTGCAGTTAAGAATAATAAATCAGGTCATGTCCATATGAGGAGGAGTTCGTCTAATGGTAAATATAATTACTGGGAAGATTAATTCCGGAAAATCTACTGTCATTACAAAGATATACAAAAAACGGAAACAAGGTGATGGATTTGTTTCTGTAAAAAGAATGCAACAAAGCAAAGTACATAGCTATGAAATTATGAAACTAAGTGACAAATCATCACGACTTTTAGTCATAAGAGCAGAGTATGTAGATCGAGATGTTGAAGTGGCATGTGAGATAGGACCATACCTATTTCTAAAGAATACGCTCACTTACGTCGAAGATGAAATAAAGAAAATGATTCAAAACAATATATCTCCCATTTACCTAGATGAAATTGGTGAATTAGAGTTGTATGATCAATGTTTTGATGGCATATTCAAAAAGATATTGGAAGCAGATGTTGAATGTTATATTACGGTACGAAGTAATTTAGTACAAAAAGTAATTGATAAATATAATTTAAAGAATGTAAACATAGTCGAAGTATAGGAGGAAAATCATGTATGATCTAGCCATTACAAACGGTCGCGTTTATATAGATGGTCGTTTTAGAAATACAAATGTCTATATCAAAAATGGAAAAATTGCTCATCTATCTCCTTTGGTACTAGGTTCTGTTGAAGTGTATGATGCGGATCGGAACCTTGTTTTGCCTGGAATAATTGATCCTCATACACATTTTGAATTAGATCTAGGTAATATATCTTCTGTAGATAACTTTTTGTATGGAACAAAGGCAGCAGCGTTTGGTGGAGTAACTACGATTATTGATTTTATTGACCCAGTAAGTAATGCAAAAGAACTAGAAAAAGCACTCAAAAAACGAATTAATCTAGCATCAAAAAGTGTTTTGGATTATAAATTTCATGCATGTCTAAAAAATCCTAAAGGAAACATAAAAGAAATCGTTGATAAAATGAAAGATTATGGACTACATACTGTAAAAATCTTCACGACGTATTCAGACTCCAATCGGAGAACATATGATGATGAAATAATCGAACTATTAAAATATTCAAAAAAAGAAAAATTCCTAGTTCTTGCACATATCGAAAATGATGAAATGATTAAAACAAGTAGTTTTATGAGATATCACGAATTGCCCGATAGTAGACCATCTGAATCTGAAACAAAAGAAGCACTAAAAATAGCTGGATTTGTAAAAATGACAGGAGGAAGACTCTATATGGTTCACCTAAGTAGTGGTGAAACATTAAAAGCATTGAAACAAAAATATCCAGACATCCTAAACAAAAAATTCTTTATAGAAAGTTGCCCTCATTACTTTGTTTTTAGTAAAGATAAATTAAAAGAAGAAAATGGCTACTTATATACAATGGCACCACCATTAAGAAGCAAAGAAGAAGTGAAATTACTAGGACAACTAATAAGAGATGTATATGCAATAGGTACAGATCATTGCACGTTTAACAAAAAAGATAAAAATCAAAAATATTTAGCAGATGTTCCACTTGGAATTGGTGGAATTGAATTCTCATTCCCGATTATGTTTAGTGTATTTGGTGATTTAATTATTGATAAAATGACAAAAAATGTCGCACTTGCAAACAAGTTATATCCAAGGAAAGGCGTTATTAGTGAAGGTAGTGATGCAGATATCTTTGTCTATAAACTTAATAAAACTAGATTGTTTGATAATCATGCTAAGTGCGATTATACACCATATAAAGGAATGCCAGTAAACGGCGAAGTAATAGTAACAATTAGCAATGGAAAATTTATTGTTAAAAATGGAACCTTCTCAAATCGAAAAGGAACTTATTTAGGAGGTATAAAACCATGAAATTTGCAATCATAAACGCAACAATCTATGATTTTGATAATTACCAAGAAGATATGTTTGTCATTTTTGAAAAAGAAATCTGTGATATTGGCAAAATGAAAGATTATAAGAATAAAAATTACTATGAAATAGATGCCTCAAACTCTCTCGTTTTACCTGGGTTAGTCAATGGTCACAGTCACATTTACAGTACTTTTGCAAGAGGTTTAAACATTCCATTTAATCCAACTAATTTCGTAGAGGTATTAAAACAATTATGGTGGAAGGTAGATAAAGAATTAACAAATGAACTAAGTTATCAAAGTGCAATTGTTAATGGAATAGATTATTTAAAACATGGTGTTACAACGATTATTGATCACCATGCTTCTGGAGAAATAATTGGGAGTTTAAATAGTCTAAAAAAAGCTATTTGTTGTGAATTAAATATGCGTGGTATTTTCTGTTTTGAAACAAGTGATCGGTTCAATGTTGATGATTGTATAGAAGAGAACAAAAACTTTATTTTAAACAACAACCTTGAATATGTAAGTGGATTGTTTGGATTACATGCATCATTTACGCTAAGTGAAGAAACATTAATGAAAGTAAAGAAACACCTAAAGGCGCCCATTCATATTCATGTAGCCGAAAGTGTTATGGATCAAGAACATGCATTATCTATATATAAAGAACGCGTCATACAGAGATTGAATCGTCACGGATTGATTACAAAAAATGCGTTAATTACTCATGGGATACATTTAGATGAAGATGAGTATCAAATAATTAAGGATAAAAATGCAGTAATTGCACTAAACGTAACATCAAATATGAATAATGGTGTAGGGCTTGCAGATTATGAAAAAATAAAGAAACATGGTATTAAAGCGATAATTGGAAATGATGGCATTAATACTTCAATGGCTTTAGAAATGAAACAACTATATTTTGCAATGCATCATCGATTATCATCACACACCAAATTTACATTTGATGACTTGCTTCAAATAATTAATAATACATATGAATATGCAAGTGATGTACTAAACACTAAATTAGGGAAAATCAAAAAAGATTATATGGCAGATTTGGTTGTTATACCATATGTAAATCCTACCCCAATGGATAAAACAAATATTCTAGGACATCTTTTCTTTGGTCTATTTGATGACTACAGACCAAAAGAAGTATTTGTTAGAGGAAGACACATGGTAAATAATTACAAAGTGAATGACGATTTAGAAGAAATATATAAAAAGGCAGAAAAACACTCAGAAATCTTACATAAAAAAATTGGAAAGAAGGGCTAATATGAATCTAAAAACTAGTTTTGATGGATTACATTTAGAAAATCCTTTAATGCCTGCTAGTGGACCTATTGTAGGAGATGCAGAAAAACTACTGTTCTTACAAGATCAAGGAGTAGGTGCATTGGTAACAAAAACAATCTCAACAAAGGAACCTAAAATCCCAAGACCTTGCATTTATGGGGATAAAAACTTTATTATGAATAGTGAATTATGGAGTGAACATCCAAAAGAATTATGGATAAAAGAGTTTTTACCATTACTAAAATCAAAACAAGATCGACCAATTATTATTAGTGTTGGATATACAAAAGAAGATATGGAAGAATTAATTCCTTTGCTAAATCCTTTTGCTGATGCTTTTGAAGTATCTACACATTACGTAGGGACAGATTTGAGTGTTATTGAAGAAACAGTTAAGACAATTCGCAAAAACACGAATAAACCAGTATATATGAAAATAAGTCCTCATATTACAGATCCTGTTTCTTTCGCAAAAACAGTAAGAAATGCTGGAGCAACAGGAATCGTGGCAATTAATTCACTTGGACCAACTATGAAGATTGATATTGCCTCAAAATCAATTGTTTATGGTGGAGAGAGTGGATTCGTTTGGACCAGTGGACCTGTTATTAAAAATCTCGCACTAGCAACAGTGTATAAAATCAAACAAGCTATGCCTGATTTCACAGTAATTGGGGTTGGTGGAGTTAAAAGTGCTGAAGATGTGATTGAGTTTTTACTTGCAGGAGCAAATGGGGTTCAAATGTTAAGTGGGGCAATGTTAAAGGGAAAAGGATTATACAAAAAAATTATAGCAAAACTACCTGAAAAGCTTGAAAAATATGGATTTTCTAGTGTGGAAGAAGTAATAAATACAAATCTAATAAAAAAAGTAAAATATATACCAAATGTACCAACCTTAATTGAAGACGATTGTACAAAATGCGAGTTATGTGTAAAAATATGCCCATATTTTGCAATCAAATTACGTGATAAAATTATTTTTAACAAAGACAAATGTTTTGGATGTGGCTTATGTATAAGCAAATGTCCAACAAAAGCATTGTTTTAAAAAGAGGTGATTATTGTGAATGATATTAGTCAATCTATCAAGAAGATTGATAGTGATGTTAAAGCATTGGGCAAAGCCATCTATACAAGCGATATTAAAATGGATGGAATGCTATATGCAAAAACAGTTCGAAGTAAACATCAAAAAGCAAAAATTTTAAATATAAATTATCCTGCTCTTCCAAAGGGTTATTTCGTTGTAGATCATCGTGATATTCCTGGAGAAAACATTGTCAAGATTATATTTGATGATATGCCAATATTTGCAAAGGATGAAGTTAATTATTATTTGGAACCTATTGCATTAATTGTTGGTCCAGAGAAAGAAGTAATTGAAGAATTAGTGTCTCAAGTTCATGTAGAATACGAAATACTAGATGCAGTCTTTGAATATAAGAATAGCGTTGTTAACTATCATTTTACAAAAGGGGATATTAAAAAGGCAAAACAAAATGCAGATAGAGAAATCACTTTTGAATATACGACTGGTTATCAGGAACAACTATATATTGAACCACAAGGAATGATAGGGTATTTTGAAAATGAAGTGATTCATTTGGTAGGTAGTTTACAATGTCCATATTATGTAAAAAACGCTGTGATTAGTGCGCTTAATTGTAAAGAGGATTATATTAAAGTGATTGCCTCAAATGTTGGTGGCGCTTTTGGTGGAAAAGAAGAATTTCCTTCACTTATGGGGACTGAATTAGCAGTTGCAGTTCATAAAATAAAAAAACCAATAAAATTAATTTTTGAGCGAGAAGAAGATATGGAAGTCACAACAAAACGTCATCCCGCTAAAATCACTTTAACGGGGTACATAAAAGATAATGATATTATTGGAATGAGTAGCAATGTAGGAATGGATGCTGGAGCGTATATTGGACTTAGTGGTGTTGTTTTATCACGAGCACTCATTGCTTCAACAGGAGCTTATACAGTTGAA
>JBFFKS010000028.1:0-9428 GCA_041555275.1 Xianfuyuplasma sp.
AATGTTGAAAAAAACAACCTAAACACCCCTGTTTCATTGATTAATTATTATTATAATTATAAAATATAGTTAGAAAAGGAATGATACGATGAGCAAATTAGCAATTGGTATTATGAGTGGTACCTCTCTAGATGGAATAGATGTTGTTATTGCTAGATTAGAAGGTTATAACGAGGATTTGAAAGTGCATATCCTTGCTTTTGATACGATTAAATATGAACATGAATTACTTAACAGGATAAAAGAATGTATTAATAAATCTCTTGTTTCACCAGCTTTGATATGTTCCTTAAATTTTGAGTTAGCATATGCATACAGTGATGCTGTTAAAAAGACATGCTTAAAAAACGGATACAAGCTTGAAGATATTGATTTTATAGCATCTCACGGACAAACCATATATCACATTAATGATTCTAGTGAGAAGTATGTTAGATCATCCTTACAATTAGGTGATGGAAGTGTACTTGCTAATTTATGTAAGACTACGGTTGTATCAAATTTCCGTACCGCAGATATTGCTGTAGGTGGAAAAGGGGCTCCATTAGTTCCATTTGCTGATTATATTTTATTTAAGCATCCAACAAAAAACAGAAGCATACACAATATTGGAGGAATTGCCAATATGACCATTATTGGCAAAGATTATTCCATAAATGATGTTTATGCATTTGATAGTGGACCAGGAAACATGATGATTGATTGTGTATGTAAGAAGTATTATAATCTTGACTTTGATCAAAATGGTGAAATCGCAAAAAGTGGGACTGTGATTACCGAATTATTAGATGAGTTACTCGATAATGATTACTTTAGACAACCACCTCCAAAATCTACAGGAAGAGAGTTGTTTGGGGACGATTACACCAATCAAGTATTAACCAAATATCAAAATAATGCACATCAAGATATTGTTCGGACATTAACTGAATTTACAAAAGAAACAATCGTTCACAGCTATAAAAAGTTTATACTACCGCACACAAAGATTGATGAAATAATCTTTTGTGGTGGAGGTGCATATAACAAATATTTATTAGAAATCATAAAAAAAGAATTGCCAAAAATTAAGATTATGACGTTAGAGGATATTGGATTCAACAGTTCTTCAAAAGAAGCTTTAGCGTTTATTATTTTAGGGAATCAAACTCTAAATAAAGCGCCTAGTAATGTTATGAAAGCAACAGGTGCAAAAGAAAAAGTGATTTTAGGCCAAGTAAATTACGTTTTAAAATAATTCCATAGGAGTGGATTTTATGAGATATATCTTCGCATTTGATGGTGGTGGAACCAAGACTGAAATTAGTGTTCATGATTTATCAGGAAAACAACATTTTTCAAAATTAGGAGAAGGAAGTAATCACACATCTTTAGGTGGAGAGAATTTCCATAATGTCATTGGTAATTTATTCGATGATGCAAAAAAAGAACTTAAAATATCAAATGAAGATATTGTGTTTGTTTTTCTAGGGTTATCAGGTGCTGATTTAGAAAGTGATTTTGTGAAACTTGATAATGCATGTAAAAAGATATTTAATAATATACCATTCAAAGTTGTTAATGATGCTTGGTTAATATTAAGAAGTGGATTAAAAGAACCCTATGGAGCAGTTGCTATTTGTGGTACTGGAGCAAACAGTGCTGCAATAAATAAAGATGGAAAAAGAGCAATACTAAGATCATTAGGATATACACTTGGGATTTACGGTGGAGGATTAGATATCGCAAGAGAAGGTTTGCACTACGCCTTTAGAGCTGAAGAATTAACATATATCCCAACCATTTTAGAGCAAGAGATTCCTACATTACTAGGAGTAAAAGACATGTCAGAAGTTGTAGATTTCTTTTATCCTGAAAGAAAAATTTCAAGACAACAGTTTGGAGAAATTACAGGACTTGTATTTAAATGTTCTGACAAAGGAGACACTGTCTCACAAGATATTTTACGGAGAATAGGAACATTTCTAGGACTACAAACAAGTGGTGTAATACGTCAAGTAGATTGTCACAATGAGGAAATACCTGTTGTAATTGGTGGTGGAGTATTTGAAAAAGCAAACCACTATTTACTTGATTCATTTGAGGCTGCATTAAAATCAGTTGTTCCAAAAGCAAAAATTGTAAGACCAATGTACTCACCAGTAATTGGAGCTTTTCTAAGCGCATTAGATGAGTTAAATATTAAGCAAGATGCTACGATCGAGCAAAATTTAACCAGAAAGAAGCGATAATATGAAAAAGGGAATAAAAATTGTCACAATTGGTGGAGGATCTTCCTATACTCCTGAACTTATTGAAGGATTTATCAAAAGATATGATGAAATGCCAATTAGAGAAATATGGCTTGTCGATATTGAAGAAGGAAAAGAAAAACTAGAGATTGTTGGTAATTTAGCAAAACGTATGGTCAAAGAAGCTGGTTTACCAATGGAAATTCATCTTACCTTAAATAGACGAGAAGCATTAGTAGATGCTGATTTTGTTACTACTCAGTTCCGCGTAGGTTTATTAGATGCGCGTGTCCTTGATGAAAGAATACCTGCTAAATATGGTATGTTAGGACAAGAAACAAATGGTGCTGGTGGGTTGTTCAAAGCACTTAGAACAATCCCTGTAATTTACGATATTATTAATGACATAAAAGAACTATGTGAAGATGCATGGATGATTAATTTTACTAATCCTGCTGGGATTGTAAGTGAGGCAGTATTTAGGTATGCCGAATTTGATAAATTTATAGGAGTATGCAATGTGCCAATAAATTTAACAAATCACTTTGCGAAAGTTTTAAATACAGATGTTAAAAAAATCATTCCTTATTTCGCTGGATTAAATCATATGTCATATGTTCTAAGTGTTTATCAAAATAAAAAAGATAAACTACCAGAAATTATTGCTGATATGAAAAAACAGCAAATCACTATGGAAAATATTGATCCACTTGCTTGGGATTTAGATTTTATAGAAAAACTTGGTGTTTATCCTAGTCCGTATCACAAGTATTTCTACAATTATAAAGAATACTTTGATAAGTTTATGAAACAGTATAATGAAGGATCAACACGTGCTGAAATCGTTAAAGAAATAGAACAATCACTGTTTGAAAAATACAAAGACCCAAATCTAAAATCAAAACCAGAAGAACTAGAGAAAAGAGGAGGAGCATATTACAGCGATGTAGCTTGTAGTATCATCTCTTCAATATACAATGATAAACGAGATTATCATGTTGTAAATACTGTAAACAATGGACACATCACTGATTTACCTGAGGGATGTGCAATTGAAATAACAACACGTATTACAAAACATGGACCAGTCCCTGTACATATTGGTAGACTACCATTAGAAATTAGAGGACTTATCCAAAATATGAAAGCATTTGAAGAGTTATTAGTAGATGCAATTTATGAAAGAGATCTTGATAAAGCACTTCTCGCTTTACAAATTCATCCATTAACGACATCGGTAGAAACCGCAAAAAAAGTGTTTAATGAATTATTAGAAGCACATCATAAATATCTAAAATATTATTTTGAGGGATAAAACATGAAACTATATAAATATACTGAAAAAGATACACCAATTAACTATCTAGATACAGATATACAAGTGGAAATACCTAGCGTATATAATCCAAAACCATTTCGTGCTATGTGGGTGTCAAATGTTGTAAATATTGATCTACCAACAATTGAGAATCTTGATGATTATAAATCACAAGTTATTCATATGTTAGACACATGTTTGGAGTATAATTTAAGTGCAATATTCTTCCAAGTGAGAACGACTAATGATGCATTTTATGAATCAAAATTAAATCCATTTAGTCGTTATTTAACTATGGTTGAAGGGAATAAACCACCATTTGATATTTTAAAATGGATTATTGAGGAAACTGAAAAACGTAATCTAGAATTTCATGCATGGTGTAACCCCTATCGTGTAAGCATTGATGGCAAATTAAGTGTCAAAGATTACTTAGATACTTGTCACGATTTAAACTACGCAAAACAACATCCTGAAGACTTAGTATTAGATACAAAAGGTAAACTTATCTTAAATCCAACAAAACCAAATGTTAAAAAACATATCATAGACTCTATGGTTGAGTTGGCGTCAAATTATAAGGTTTCTGGAATTCATTTTGATGATTATTTTTATCCATACAGTGGGTTAGATAAAAATCATGATGATCGTAAAGAATTTGAAGAACGAGAAGATAAATCAATGACACTCGGAGATTTTAGAAGAAGCAATGTTAATGATGTTATTGAAGGTGTATATAATGGACTCAAAGCACTTGATAAGAACCTACAATTTGGTGTTTCACCATTTGGAATATGGAAAAATAAAGCAACAGATCCAAACGGTTCAAACACTGCGCCAGCTTGTAGTGAGAGCTACAGCAACCAATATGCGGATACCCTTGAATGGATCAACAAAGGATATGTTGATTATATTGTTCCACAAATTTATTGGGAGTTTGGACACAAGATAGCACCTTTCGCAGATATCTGTGATTTTTGGGTAAAAACCTGTCAAAAAAGTAAAGTAAAATTATACATCGGACACGGGGCGTATCGTCTTGGAAATGATGGTGAGTTTGGAAATAAAGAAGAAATCATTAATCAAGTTAAATATGCGAATCAGTTTGATGTCGTAAAGGGTAATGTCTTCTTCACATATAAGAATTTTATTGATAAAGAAAAAGCATACGCCGGTATGCAATTGCTGAAAAAATTACTGAATGAGGTGTAACGATGAAAAAGATAATTAAATTATGCACACTACTAATTCTTATAGTAGGAGTAATAGGCGTAATAAGAGTACAACCAGCTAATGCTGATATTTTGTTAGAACCATTACAAGTAGAAGGTAGAAATGTATATCATTACGATACGATTGATCCGGTAATGATTCCCACTACTTATACAGAACAAAGTACTGAATTTAGAGGAGTTTGGGTAGCGACAGTTTGGAATATTGATTTTCCAAAACATACTAGTGAAGCTCAATACAAATCAGAATTTACTGCTTTAATTGATGAAATGGTTGCTAATAATATGAATGCAATGGTTTTTCAAGTACGTTCTATAAATGATGCATGGTTTGATAGTGCTTATGCTCCATGGAGTAGATGGATAACAGGGACGGAAGGTACTGATCCTGGTTGGGACCTTATGTCGTGGATGATAGAAGAGTGTCATGCGAATGGTATTGAATTTCATGCATGGTTAAATCCATACCGTGTTGCAAATACAACATATGATAATAAAACTTCATTACTAAATACACTACATGCAGAAAACTGGGCTAAAATTAATCCTGATATGGTAATTGAAGGAGATACATACTCACAAAATGGATCTATTATTTTACCGATAATTTTAAATCCTGGTGAGCCTGATGTAAAAACATATATCAGAGATGTAGTTGCTGAAATAATTACAAACTACAATGTCGATGGTATCCATTTTGATGATTATTTTTATCCTTCATCAGGTACAAGTTCAGATACAGTTACATATAACACATATAAAGAAGTTGGCCAAACACTAGAAGAATGGCGAAGAGAAAACGTGAATGATATCGTTCGCGGAATTAAAGAAGATATTGATGCATATAATCTAAATACCGGTGAAATGGTGAGATTTGGAATTAGTCCCTCTGGAGTTTGGGCCAGTGATCAACAAGTGATTGGTGGATCTAACACAAGTCCGATTGCACATTCATCATATCTAAGCCAACATGCCGATACAAAAAGATGGGTCGAAGAAGGATGGCTGCACTACATTGCACCTCAAATCTATCGTGATTTTGAACACTCATTAATCCCATACGCTGATATCGTTGATTGGTGGGCAAGTGTTGCTCGAGGAACAGAAGTAGACTTAATCATCGGACATGCATTATATATGGATCACTTTAATAATGAAGAAGTGTCTACTCAATTAAGATATAACCAAAAACATCCTGAAATTAAGGGTTCAATTATGTATAGTTTTAAGTGGATGACAAATGCAAGATTCCAACCAGTTTTAACAAACAACTGGACAGTAACACCATTAAATATATGGCAGACAAGCGATGTTGATGGACCAAATATCTCAATCGAAGGAACATTGGATGGAAATGTATATATCAGTGATGTAGTTGTAACATTAACCGCAGTTGACAATATATTCTATCGAATTGATGAGGGAGATTGGACACCATATACAGTTCCTGTAGAAATTACTGGTGAAGGGGCACATGTTATCTACACAAAAACAGTGAATGATTTAGGGGAGGAAAGCCTAATTAATTCTAGAAACATCCCAATTCAATATCGCAATATGGATGTACCTTCAATCGTTATAACAGGTGAAAAAATAGGTGATAATTATATCCTAAATAGCATATTAACATTTACATCAGCTAGTGAAACAATATGGTATGCAATTAATCATGGGAATACTGGAGAATGGACAGAATATACTGCTCCAATAACACTTGATGACGCTGGTGGATATTATATTAGAGCAAAAACAATTGATAGTAAAGGAACAGAAAGTGAAGAAGTATCCATCATTATTGAAGTTCAACAAAATTGTTTCGATAATCCTGTCCTAACAATAGAAGGAAATATAGATAGTAACGATCCATATTATAATGATGTGACATTTACTATTGAAAGTGAAACATCAATCCTATATAAAATAAATGATTCATCATGGGATTTGTATTCCATTCCTTTAATTTTCAACACAGAAGGAGCATATACAGTTACCTATAAAAATGATGATGTTTGTGGGATAGAACAATCAAAAACAATAACCATAGACACTACTGCACCAACTGCTCCAGAATATACAATGGATGGAGACTTTGATGGGAAATATTATACATCTGAATCAATCCTTACTTTAACGAAAACAGATGATGATAGTACATTATTCTATCGTCTACACAATGGTGCAACATGGAGTATTTGGCAAGAATATACAACACCTATTGATTTAATCTTCAATGTGAATTATACAATTGAAGCGTATACAATTGATGAAGCAGGAAACAAAAGCGATTCACTTTATCAATTATTAAGAATGAATATTCCGCCAAGTGAAGATAATATGTATGTTATTCGTGATGGAGAGATTATCACGTATTATAACTCATCAGTTCAGATTGAGCTGCCGACTGAATATGTAGAGAAAACAGAAGAAATAAGAGCGGTATGGGTAGCTACAGTAGCTAGTATCGATATAGGACTTCACATTAATGAAGAGGATTATAAGTCTAAAATATTAATCATGTTAGATACCATAGAACGTAATAACTTTAATACAATGTTCTTCCAAGTTCGACCTATGAATGATGCATTTTACGATAGTGATTTTGCTCCATGGAGTGAATACTTAACAGGTGTACAAGGTCAAGATCCAGGTTGGGATGTCCTTGGGTTCATTATTGAGGAAGCACATAAACGAGGAATAGAAGTGCATGCATGGCTGAATCCTTATCGTGTTAACACTCTTGATTTACCAAAAGCCGAAGCTTTATCATTACTCCATGATGATAATTACGCAAAACTAAATCCAGATTTGGTTTTACAAGATAAATATGGAAACTATGGAAAATTAATTCTAAATCCTGGGGAACCTCAAGTTCAAGCATATATTAAAAATGTTATCCGTGAAATCATGACAAAATATGATATTGACGGAATCCATTTTGATGACTATTTCTATAGTTATAATGGTATGAGTGATATTCAGGATGCAGATACATATGATACTTATAAAAACGTTGGGGAGTCTTTAGATGATTGGCGTAGAAGAAACATTGACGAACTAATAAGAGATATCTTTGAAATCGTTGAAGAACATAATGCGACAAAGGATACAAATGTAAAATTTGGTATTAGCCCATTTGGAATTTGGTTATCTGGTGGAGAAGAAGGATCAAATACAAGTCCTTACGCTTTACAATCATATAAAGACCAATATGCTGATTCAAAAAAATGGGTAGAAGAAGGATGGTTACACTACATCCTCCCTCAATTATATTGGGAATTTGATCATAGCGCTGCTCCATTCGCAGACCTTGCATTATGGTGGGCAGAATTAACTGAAGGAAGCGGTGTTGATTTAATTATTGGACACGGATTCTATCGTTATGCATCTACCTCTTCAGCATGGGATGCGGATAATGAATTACTTGAACAACTACGATACATCTCGCAGTTTGAAAGTGTAATAGGAAGTAGTTTCTTCTCTTATAAAACGTTAAACTTAACAGACCCAGAAGTGACTCAAGCAATGGAAAGACTAAATGAATACTATTGGACTAAATATGTAACATTCCCATGGGAAAGTGATGTTGAAAAACTAATCATTCCAGAATGTAGTGTTGATCAAGTATTGATTGATAATGTGTGTGTAGATATACCAGTATGTGAAGCGAATGAAGTACTTCAAGACAACGAATGTGTTTGCGATTCAGGATATGAAGATATTGCTGGAACATGTACATTAATTGTAGTGCCACCAACATGTGATGTAAACGAAGAAATCATTGATAACGAATGTGTATGCAAAACAGGATATGAGCTCACAGATGATGTTTGTACTTTAATTGAAGAAGAACCAGAAATACCAAAAAATACTGGATGTTTCTCATCTATTGGTAATGCTTCATTTATCTTTACTATAGGAACAATCGGCCTTCTTGGATTTGGTATATTAGCAAAAAGAAAGTTCTCTGTCTAAAATGTATCAAGAAATAACAGATATATTAAAAGAAGGAGTTCAAAAAGAACACTTTCCAGGAGCTCAGTATTGCGTTATCAAAAAAGACGGCACCATCTTTTGTGATTTTGTAGGATACAAACAGACTTATCCACATAAAATTAAATGTGATGGAACAGAAATATACGATTGTGCATCTCTCACAAAAGTAATCAGCACAACCACAATGATCTTTAAATTAATTGAAGATAACAAGATATCACTTGATACAGCAATAAGTGATATCTTAGATAGGTTTAAACACAAGGATATAAAGATTTTTCACTTACTTACACATTGCTCTGGATTACCCGCAGATATCCCTAAAGCAAATACATTAAAAACACCTGAAGATGTCAAAAATAGAATTTTTGATTTTGACCTTATTAATCCGATTGGTGAAAAGGTAATTTATAGTGATATTGGATTTATGTTACTTGGATTTGTGATTGAGAAGATAACAAATTTGTCACTAAATGATTATGCAACAAAAGTAATCTTTAAACCACTTGGAATGACAGATACATCTTATCAACCAAATAAAGAAAGATGTGCACCAACCGAATATCGAGATGATGAAGTATTTAAAGGGTTATTACAAGGAGAAGTTCATGATGAAAAAGCATTTGCTTTAAATGGAATGGCAGGACATGCTGG
>JBFFKS010000029.1:0-9327 GCA_041555275.1 Xianfuyuplasma sp.
AGGGAACAAATATTCCAGAAATATTTGAAACATATGGTGAAAATCATTTCCGAGACTTAGAGAAAAAGCAAATTTTAAAACAGTCTAAGCGTGTAAATTTAGCGATTTCCTGTGGTGGAGGAATAATACTAAATGAAGAAAATATGCAATTATTGAAACACAATGGTATAATAGTATTCTTAGATGTAGACTTAGAAATGCTAGAGAGGTGTAATCCAAAGAATCGTCCACTCTTGAAAAACAAGGATAATTTAAGAAAACTGTACAACGAAAGAATATCTTTATATAGACGTTATGCTGACGTAATCATTAAGAAGGAAACATTCAATGATAAGATTACTCAACATGAAATTGAGGTGAAAATAAATGAATATATTAGTACTAAATGGTCCCAATCTTAATATGCTTGGAAAAAGAGAACCTGATGTTTATGGAAGTAAATCATATGAAGACTTAGAAGAATACTTATACTCTTTTGAAAAAATATATAATGTTAAGATGGATGTGAAACAATCCAATTTAGAAGGTATAATGATAGATATTTTACATTATGGAAACGATATGTATGATGGTGTAATCCTTAATGCTGGAGCCTTTACCCATTATTCTTATGCATTATATGATGCCATAAAATCAATTCAGATTCCTGTTGTAGAAGTTCATTTATCAGACTTAAATAAAAGAGAAGAATTCCGTAAGATTTCTGTAATTAAGGATGCTTGCGTGACATCAATAATGGGATTAGGCTTTAAAAGTTATGAAGAAGGCTTAAAATTCCTCCTAAAAGAAGGAGTAAACAAATGATTGTTAAACTAAAAAGAAACGCTGATTTAAAGGATATTCAGGAATTAAAAGACCATTTAACTAGTATGAATTTTGAAATTCATGAGAGTGTTGGACAAACCTATAGTTTATTTGGTGTAGTAGGGGATACAGCAAAATTTGACATTAGAAGTTTATACGCTTTCTTATGTGTAGATAAAGTAATAAGAGTTCAAGAGCCCTACAAAAAGGTAAATAGGAAGTTTTCATCAGAAGATACTATCATTGATGTAAAAGGTGTTAAAATAGGAGGAGACAACTTAGTCGTTATGGCTGGTCCTTGTAGTGTTGAATCATATGAACAAGTGGATATTATTGCAAAAAGTGTTAAAGAGTCGGGTGCTAAGATACTAAGAGGGGGAGCTTATAAGCCCCGTACATCACCATATTCCTACCAAGGTATGGGTCTTGAAGGTTTAAAGATTCTACATGAAATTGGTATCAAATATAATCTTCCTATTATTTCTGAATTAATGGATAAAGATCATATTGAGGATTTTCTGAAATATGTTGATATCATTCAAATTGGTGCAAGAAACATGCAAAATTTCGCTTTATTAAAGGAATTAGGAAAGTTAGATATTCCAATCTTATTGAAACGAGGATTCTCAAACACTATTGAGGAATGGCTGATGAGTGCAGAATATATTATGGCTGGGGGTAACCAACAAGTCATTTTATGTGAAAGAGGAATACGTACATTTGAACCTTATACTAGAAATACACTAGACATTTCTACAGTTCCAATTGTTAAGAAACTAAGCCATTTACCAGTAATAATTGATCCATCACACGCTGCTGGTGTATGGGATTTAGTTGAATCATTATCTATGGCAAGTATTGCCGCAGGAGCTGATGGTTTAATTATTGAAGTTCATCATGAACCAGAAAAAGCAATGAGTGATGGTGCACAATCTTTAAAACCTAAAAAATTTGACGACTTAATGAAGAAAGCAGCAATAATAGCCAAAGCAGTAGATAAAACATTGTAATTAGTCCCAACAATTATGACATTCTCAATATCTTTAAAGAAAAAGTTTTCTTAGACATATTGATAAAAAAAAGATTATCCATTTAACTTTGGATAATCTTTTATTTTATATTAACTCTTGCAGTACAATTGTCTGTGTTCTATCGGGTCCTACACTAAAAATTGCTAAGTCTACTCCAGCTAGTTCACTAATTTTATTTAAATAGTTTTTCGCATTTAATGGTAAATCGCTAAATTTAGTCACTTGAGTGATATCCTCATTCCATCCTGGTACTTCAATATATATAGGTTCACAGCGTTCAAAATCACTTATTTTTGCTGGTATATAATCAATAATATCTCCATCTAATTTATATGAAACACAAATCTTCAAGGTCTCAATATTAGAAAGTACATCTAGTAACATAACACTAAGTCCTGTAATTCCACTTACTCTCTTTGTATGTCTCAACACAACAGTGTCAATCCAACCAATTCTTCTAGGTCTTCCTGTTGTTGTTCCATATTCATTTCCAACATCTCTTATTTTCTTGGCTGTTGAGTCTTCAAATTCTGTAGCAAAATAACCACTACCAACTCTTGTCGAGTAAGCTTTTGTAATTCCTATAACATCAGTAATGTATTTAGGGGAAACCCCTGTATTTTGCGGTACAGACGCCGCTGTTGGTGAACTAGAAGTAACGAATGGATATGTCCCATGATCTATACAAAGTAGTGCCCCTTGAGCTCCTTCAAATAGAACCTTCTTATCATTTTCAAATTGTCTATTTAAAAGTAACACTGTATCTGTAACATAGGGTTTTATTACTTTAGCATATTCTTTATATTCATCAAATACTTGATCAATATTCATTTCATCTTTTCCAAACAATTTAAACAACTTGTTATAGTACGTTAGATTGTCAGTAAGTTTTTCTTTGAATACCTCTGGGTCTATAAAATCACAAACTCTAATACCAATTCGTGAATACTTATCTGAATAGGTAGGACCTATTCCTTTTTTAGTTGTTCCTACTTTTTTCGAATCCTCTTTTAATTCTTCAAATAATCCATCTAGAATAATGTGGTAAGGTAATACGATATGTGCACGATCACTAATTGCTAGATTAAATTTTTCTACTCCGCCTTGTTTAAGCATTTCCAGTTCTTCTAGAACAGCTTTAGGATTTATAACCATCCCATTACCGAGAATATTTAAAGCTTCTTTTCTAAAAATACCAGAAGGAATCAAATGTAATGCAAATTTCTTTCCATCAAACTTAATTGTATGTCCAGCGTTGTTTCCTCCTTGGAATCTTACAACTACATCAGCTTTTTCAGCTAAAAAATCTGTAATTTTTCCTTTTCCTTCGTCACCCCACTGGGTTCCAACTACTACTACACCTTTCATAAATTCCTCCTATAAGTTGTGAATTATATGTCTTTGTTCATAATATACTAGAATTTCTTTGTGAATACAAAAATGCTTACATACCAACTATTTCTAAACTGTTTAAAATCTGACAGAATTATCATATCTAAAAATTAAAAAGTGCCTAAGAATAAGCACACTAGTCGCGTACGCTAGATTTTATTTAGAACGCTGTTTTTGATATTTCCAATTGTATAGTACCACTATAAAAAACACATGTCAATATCAAATTATTTTGCCATATAATCAAAAATAAAAAAAGGCTGTTTAAAGCCTTTTTCCATTATTATAATATTTCTAACAAGTCTACCATATAGTACAAATAATGTTTGTCTAGTTTGACTGTATCAATTACGATATTTAGTTTATTAGCTTTATATAAAAATCTAATGAACTTACTAATATCATTTGCTCTCATAAAGAGGTATTCTCCATTTACATTA
Source organism: Xianfuyuplasma sp. (assembly GCA_041555275.1). Classification (GTDB taxonomy): domain Bacteria; phylum Bacillota_I; class Bacilli_A; order Izemoplasmatales; family Izemoplasmataceae; genus Xianfuyuplasma. The sequence goes on from JBFFKS010000029.1 coordinate 3,668, forward strand.
CGAGATGCTTCTTCTGATAAAATGAAGGATACGTTGTTTTTGAGTTCTCGTACCTTTATAATTCCTTTTTCTTTTGCTAAGTACTCAAATAATTTTTCATGCATGTATAAATCAATCTCTTTACTTGGTATTCCAAATCGATCACTAAATTCTTCTGTTAATAGCTTAATATCCTCTTTGTTTTTTATATTAGCAATTTTACGATGCATTTCAATCTTTATGTAGTCGTTTTGTATATAGTTAGAATCTATATATTTATTAACTCTTAGTTTAATTGGTGTATGTTTTTCTTTAACCTCGGTTGTTTCCTCTCCTTGTTGGATAGCCACTTCTTCTTTTAACATATCTAAAAATAAATCTAATCCAACACTATCCATAAATCCTGATTGTTCAGTACCTAAGACATCTCCCGCGCCTCTAATACTTAAATCTCGTATAGCAATTTTGAAACCACTACCAAGTTCAGTGAACTCTTTGATTACCCTAAGTCTTTTAATAGCTTCTTCTGTTAACTGTTTATTCTTTTTGTACATTAAATAGGCGTATGCTATTTTGTCACTTCTTCCAACTCTTCCTCTTATTTGGTAAAGTTGTGATAATCCTAGGCGATCAGAATCATGTATAAGTAATGTATTTGCGTTAGGTATATCGATTCCTGTTTCAATTATGGTTGTTGAAACCAATACATCATACTCTTTGTCTACAAAAGAAGTAATTACATCTTCTAATCCCGTTCTACTCATTTTTCCGTGAGCATAAACAACACGTGCTTCAGGTACTAATCTTTCTATTCTTCTAGCTACTACATTGATATCTTCTACTCTATTGTATAGGTAGAATACTTGTCCATTTCTAGCCATTTCCCTTTGGATGGCATCTCTGATTACAGCATCATTTCTTTCCATAACATAGGTTTGAATTGGATATCTATTCAGTGGAGGAGTTTCTAACAAACTCATACTCTTTACACCCATTATTGCCATTTGCAAGGTTCTAGGAATAGGTGTTGCACTGAGCGATAATACATCAACATTTATTTTCATCTCTTTAATTGTTTCTTTATGTTCTACACCAAATCGTTGTTCCTCATCAATGATAAGTAATCCTAAATCATGAAAAACCATATCTTTACTTAAAATTCTATGTGTTCCAATTACTATGTCTATTCTACCAGTACTCAAGTCACTCATAACTTGTCTCTGGACAGATTTTGTAACAAATCTGTTTAGTAACCCTACTTTTAATCCATATTTGTCAAAACGTTCTTTAAATGTATAGAAGTGTTGTCTGGAAAGCACTGTAGTAGGTGCTAGATAAGCAACTTGCTTATTATCCAAAACTGCTTTAAAAGCAGCTCTCATTGCTACCTCGGTTTTACCATATCCAACATCACCACATAATAATCTATCCATTGGCATTTGTGATTCCATATCTCTTTTTATATCTTCAATTGCCTTTAATTGATCTGGTGTTTCTTGATAAGGGAAGTCATCCTCAAAGTCAAGTTGAAGGTCTGATTCAGGACTATACGCAAATCCCTTTGCTTCTTCTCTAGCTGCATATAATTTAATAAGTTTATCTGCAATATCCTTAACTTTTTTCTTAACTCTTTGCTTGGTTTTAGCCCAATCTGCTCCACCTAATTTATGGATTTTAGGTTTTGTGCCTTCACTTCCTATATACTTTTGTATTAAATGAATGTTTTCAACAGGAATATACAATGAGTCATCGCCTTTATAAGCAATATGTATATAATCATTCGTGTAGTCACCTAGGGTCATTTGTTCAACACCAAGAAATCTCCCAATCCCATGATCATAATGTACTATATAATCACCTTTTTTTAATTCCTCAATTGTAGATAGTTTTTTTGCATCTTTTAATGAAGATCTATATTTCGCCTTTTTCCGTTCTTTCTGTTTAAACAAATTTTCTTCAGTAAGAGCAATAGTATTAATGTCAAACTGTTCAAAACTAATTGCATTCTCGCTTACTACTAAGTTAAGTCTTTTTTCAATTATCTGATCTTTGGGACCAATAATGTTGTATGAAACTTTATCCTCAATCAGTTTAACAAAGTTCTTTAGTGCTTTTTGACTATGTAGCGTAATTATTACAGTTGTATATTTGTTATATTTGTTTAAATCACTAAATAACATGTGTAAATTATTATTGTATAACATTGGTTCTTTTGCTCTTATATTGATTGAATTTATTGATTTTTTATCACTACCAAAAATATCTAAATAAAGGGATTTACCACTATATATATGGTTAATATCCTTCACTAAATTAAATCCTAATTTGGGATAATCTCCAGTCGCTTCATACCAATCTGTAATATCGTGAATTATTTCTTCATAGTTTTGTTTTATCTTTTCATTATCCCAGTAAACAACTAATTTGTTGTCTAAATAATCACTTATTGTTTCTGTTTTTTTATGAAGTAACGTCAAATACCTAGATAGTTTATCTATTTCGTGATGATTTTGTAAATTTAATAAATCTTCTTTCACCCTATTGAGTGATTTGTCATCAAATTCATATGTATTTAGTGTCTGATTAACTTGATTTTTAATTTGCTGATATTCGTCTTCACTATAGAAAAATTCAAACATTGGAAATACTTCACAGTGTGTTGTTTGTATTGTAGATCTTTGTGTATTCACATCAAAATGACGAATGGTATCTATTTCATCATCAAATAAGTCAATTCTAAATGGATTTATTTCATTAAGTGGGTAGATATCAAGAATACTCCCTCGTAATGAAAAATCTCCTTGCTTTTCAACAGTTTCCTCACGCTTGTATCCATATGATATTAATGTCTTTGGAAGTGTCTTGACATCAACTATATCACCTTTTTTAAGTCTAATTATAGCGCTTTCCCATTTAGATTTAGGTAATAAATACTTTAATAAACCTGTTGTGTTTGTTACAATAATCATTTTATTACTATCAACTATTTTTCTGATTGTATTTATCCGTTCAAGTTTGAACTCAGTACTCATTGCAAGCATTTCGGTTGTCATAAACTCGTCTTGTGGAAAAAATGCTAATTCCTCAGGACTTAATATTATTGATAACTTATCAAATACTTTCTGAGCATTATATATATTTGGTGTAACAATTAAAACACTATGATCAACTTCTTGATAAATGGAATACACTGATAAAAGACTAATACTATCATTTGTATTAGTGATATGAATTTCTTCTTTTGTATTGTAGCTTTTAACCAATTCTTTATAAAAGGATGTTTTTGAAACATAATCTAATATCTTATTCATTCTATCAACTCCACGCACTTATAGCGAATCCTCCAACCTAGGGTGGGGGTATTCGCTTATTTCGTATTTATATAATATCATAGGAAAACGCTTAATTCAAATAAAAAAGCCTAACGGCTTCTTTAAATAATCTAAACGAAAAATTTAACTTTTTTCTCATTAGTTACCACCTGTTAACTTATAGTTATTCTTTCATTCTTATCTTCCGTTTTTTATTTTTTACTATATTTTATCATAATGAACCAATCAAAATAAAGTTTTGAACATATATTCAAATAAATAAAAAACCATCACTTTAAGTGATAGCTTTATTTTGATTGTAATTATTCATTATTTGAGCAAAGTCTGTATTGTTTTTAAACTCTTCAATAATATCATAAGATATTTTAATTGAATCATTAATTATTGGGCTTTCTTGTTTAGAAAACCTACTTAATACAAAATCCTTTGTATCAATTAAAGGATTTGAATCAATTCCAATTCTTAATCTTCTAAAAGTATCAGTACCTGTATGACTAATAATTGACTTAATTCCATTATGTCCACCTGAACTACCTTTTTCTCGTAACCTTATCTTACCACTTGGTAATGAAAGATCATCGAATATTATTAATACATCATCAATATCAATGTCATAATAATCCATAGTTGCTCTTACACTTTCTCCTGAAAGATTCATAAAAGTATGTGGTTTTAATAAAACAAGATTGTCTAATTTAAGGGATTCCCCTTTAAATTTATTCTCTTTTTTGAATTTTACATTTTTAGTATTAGCATAATTATCTAAACACATGAATCCGATGTTATGTCTTGTATCTTGATATTTTTTTCCTGGATTACCAAGTCCTACAATTAATTTCATATTATCGCCTCTTTGGTTTAATTACTAAGTGTCTGTTAGGTCCTTCTCCTTCAGAAATAGTTGATACATCTCGCCATTCTGCTAATTTAGTATGAATAATTCTTCTCTCGTAAGCATTCATTGGATGTAATTTAGTTTCTATTCTTGTTTTAGCAACATTTTTAGCGGTTTTTGTAGCTAATATTTCTAATTGACGTTTACGGTTGTCTTTATATCCCCCGATATCTACTAAGACAATTAAACGTTCCTCACTATAGTTATTCACTAAGTTACGAATATAGAATTGTACACTTTCTAGTGTTTTCCCGTTTTTACCAATCAAAATTGGATTTTCAGCAGTATTAACACTATATACAATTTCATTTTCTTCTCTTCTTCTCATTTCGATATTTGCTTCAATTTCCATATTATTGAATAATTGTACTAAAGCATCATATCCTATTTCAGCAGGATCAACAGTAACAGTTGCTTCAACGATGTACTTCTTAACAATCATTCCTTTTTTTTCTAAAACTGTTATATCAATATATTTTTCTTCAACTCTTAATTCTTTTGAAGCTAGTGCTTTTGCATCATTAAGAGATTTAACTTCAAACGTAATTTTTTTCATAAACCTACACCTCTATATAACTGATTTTTCAGATTGCATTGCCATATATTTTTTATAAGATTGTTTTCTATTAATATATGTTTGTAAAAATTGGAATGCATTTCCAACAACCCAATATAGGGCTATCCCAGCATTTGTAATTGCGATACTTACTAGCATAAAGACCATAAAATATGACATAATTTTCATCTGATTTGCAGACTTTTGAGCTTGCTCTGTTTGATATTTTTTGTTTTGTAAATAATCTGGTTTTTTCATTGAATATCTTTGATAAAAGAACATCAATGCTCCAACTAAGATAGGTAAAATGTATAAAGGATCTGGTCCAGCTAAATCTTTAACCCATAAGAATGAGAAATCTAAATCTGAATAGTCCCTAATACTGTTTGTAAAGTCACCAGCTAAAGTTTTTCCAGCTGATAATGGTAATCTTCTTACTACTTGATACATTGCTATAAAGATAGGCATTTGTAAGAATGGTAATAAACAACCAAGTGGGTTGATATTGTATTTTTTATACACTTGTAAAGTTTCTTGTTGCTGTTTTTGTTTGGAAGCTTCATCTGTTCTTCCTTTGTATTTTTCTTGTATACTATTTAATTCAGGTTGTGCTTGTTGCATATTCATTGTCATAGCGTTACTTTTTGAGTAAATCGGCCATCCTGCTGATCTAACAATTAAAGTAACAATAATTAATCCTACAAAGTAGAATCCACCTGTTTGAGTACTTACCCAATAAGTAAAGTCAGCAACTTGAAGGATAATCCATTGTAACCATCCCCAACCACCTGAAGCACCAATTGGTTCTTCATACATTGATGCACCTCCACCGGTACATGCACTAAGTACTACAACCAAACCAAGCATTAATACTAATAAGGATATTCTAGTCGTTTTG
>JBFFKS010000030.1:0-9327 GCA_041555275.1 Xianfuyuplasma sp.
ACTTCTTCTATCAATGAGTATCTAGCTCCTTTAGAGGAATTAGCTTCTCAAAACAAGATTACAATCCACAAAAAAATCATTAATCAAGATGTTTTAATTAATGATGAGTTATTAGGTATTATGATTGTAAATCTTGTAAAAAATGCAATTGTATATACAACTGATAAAAACGTCTATATCGAAACAACTATTTTAGATAACGACTATATCTTCACTGTAAAAAACAAAGGAAAAATTGCCGAAGAGGATTTAGAAAAAATCTTTGAATCATTCTACAGAAGTGATAATGTTAAAATCGATAAGAATGGATCGGGACTAGGTCTATTTATTGTAAAACAAATCTGCGAGATCTATAAATATCAATATAAAATATTTAATGATAATGGCTTTGTTACAGCAAAAGTAAACATAAAAATAAAAAAATAATTATTTGTCACTATTTTGTCAAAATTAAGGTGTACTATATAATCAAAGGAGGTGTATTATGAAAAAACTAACAATTATGTTCTTACTACTTTTAGTCGTATTATTCTCAGGTTGTGCGATGAAAGATGAAATGGACCCACAAGATGATGGTATAGTTTACGATCCTTCAATGTCGGAATATATGTTTTATAACTGGAATACAATGACTTTTTCAAATACATCTCAGTATGACATAATGTATAAAACGGAAAATCCAGTTAAAGACTTTCTAATCTTAAGAGAAGGCGTTGATGATTTAATGATTTCTGAACCACAAACAGAAGGATATGTCGTAACATTAGATATTTTAAATACGTATGCAATATCTTCAGGAAATGAATTATCTGAAAGTCTTACCTATACATCTGATGAACTTGTTTCTAAAACAAAAGCGTATAATATCGAAGTAAACGCAATGGATATTATCACATATAATGCTCTAAAAGTTGAAATCGAAGACATTAAAGACAATTTAAATGGTAGAAGTTCCTACTTAACCAAAGAGGAATATATTGAAGCAAGAATCGAACGTACACTAACACAAGATGAGATTATAGCACTTGAATATCTACAATCTAAGTTTATGGAATTACAGGAAACCACAGCACCATTCGTAATTGCTGATAATGATTTTAACGATTTACTAAATCACCTTGCCACTCATCTAGATTACACACCAACTGAAGAACAACGGAGCACCCTAGAAATAGCATTTAACATCATTAAGAGTCTTCACGACGACTAAACAAAAGCACTAACAATCACTGTTAGTGCTTTTTTATATACTTTAATCAATCATTACATTCTTAATACCCTCGTAAACCCTATTAAAAGTATCTCGATCATTTACATTAGAAATTAAAATTATATGAACTTTCTCTTCAGGAAAAAACACATTCATTGCTCTCACACCATTACCACCACCTGCGTGAAAGAATGAAGGTGGTTCACCTGCAACAGTAAATATACCGTATCCTGCGTATGTATTTCCTTCAATATGATACTGTTTTCCGTACATTTTACCTAGTGATTTTTCCGAGACAAGATTACCTGCAAGAAGACCTTTTTGCCACTTATACATATCATTCAAAGAAGATAATAATCCTCCCCCTCCACCAGCAATTCTCATATCAATGAAATCATCATTAACAATTTCTCCATTGTGTTTTCGATAAGATCCAGATCTATTTTTAATTATTTTTGTTGCATAATCAAATTCTGTAGCGATAAGGCCAAGTTTATCAACAATGTTCTTTTTCAAAAATGCATCATACGATAAGTCCGAAACTTTCTCAATAATAAATGTTAAAAGTAGGTAGCCAGAAATAGAATAAGAGAATTTTTCTCCAGGATTGAAATCAAGTGATTCATATTTAAATAATCCGATCAATGCATCAAGTACATTATTAGATTTTAACACATCAAAAAAATCGTATTCAATATCAAAATTAGGAACTCCTGAAGTATGTGTTAATAAATGATGAATCGTTATTTCATCTCCTCTTGGATAATCATCAATGTATTTGGACAACGCATCATTAACACTCAACATACCACTTTCTTCCAAAAGTAAAATCATCGTTGCTGTAAACTGCTTTGTCAGAGAAGCAATTCTCAAAACAGAGTCACAAGACATTGGAATATCATGCTCATAATTCGCATATCCAAAACCTTCTTTTAATAAAACTTCTTCATCCTTTTCGATTAGAACAACGCCATTGAAGTATGAATCTAGCAATAATTCTTTAACTTTTTCCACTTTATTCATAACAATCATCTCCTAAAAATATTATATCACAATTCTCAAAAGACATCTCTTCAATTATCCTTGGATGCATATTGGAAAAATGCTATAATTTGTCTATAAGGAGGAATAAAGATATGTATGAAGTATCATTTGTAAATAATATGACAGAATTTCTTGATTACAATCAGATTGTATCACTACTCCAAGCTCAGATGGACTATATAGGTTCACCTAAAACACCTGAGCAAATAATGAAAACAATATACATGACATTCGAAAGTGACAATTCAAAGTTAATGGTTATTAGTGAATATGGGCACGTTATAGGTTTTTGTTTCTTTAATGTTTGTATCGGAATGGAAAGTGCAGGCAAATATATTTGGTTAAATGAAATGCATATCCATAAGAACTATCGTTCTAAAGGATATGGTGCCATTTTATTTGATGAAATGAAAAAATGGTGTCTTGAAAATAATATAGTCCGCATTATGGGTATTGTAGAGGAAAATGAAAAAAGAACTGCAAAATTCTATAAAAGCCAAGGTGCAGAAATTTACCCAAGCAATATCATTTCAATGAAATTATAAAAAAACTCATATTTTATGAGTTTTTTTTATGTTTAGATTGAATATATTCTTTACATACTTTAAATGCTGTTGGTATTGAATAAACATCATTAATTTCAGAATGTGTCACCCAAGTTAGTGATGATAATTGGTTTTCTAGTTTTACAAGATATGTTTCAATATTCCATAGCAGGTGTGTGAAAATATGTTTGCTTTCTTTAAGTTGAATAATTTCTAAAGGTTTATAAATGTCTATTAATTCAGTCAGATTATATAACTCTTCATTATTTGGGAATTGATATAAACCTCCAAGTAATCCATTATCACTTCTTTTTTCAATACCATATAGTCCTTTACATTCAAAAAGAAGAACTTGCTTTTTTACTGATTTACGCTTCTTTTTTATTTGTTTTGCAGGAATCATATCGGTTAAATTTTCATTATATGCAATACAGTGATCTTTCAATGGACAAAAAATGCACTTTGGCTTTCCATTGGGCAAACAAATCTTTGCCCCAATTTCCATTAATCCTTGATTAAAATCACCGACTCGTTGGTTAGGCAACAAATCAGTTACAATCATTGATATCCTCTTTTTTATTGAAGGTTCCTTAATATTCTCTTTTATACCCTGCAGTCGTGCAAAAACACGAAGTACATTACCATCAACTGCAGTATGCTTTTGGTTAAATGCGATAGACAAAATAGCACCACTTGTATATGGACCAATTCCTGATAGAGATTCTAAGTCTTTCTGATTGTTAGGTAACATACCACTAAATTCCTCTACTACCTTTATTGCAGCCTTTTTTAAATTCCTAGCGCGAGAATAGTACCCAAGTCCTTCCCAAAGTTTATTTAGAAAATCATCATCAACTTCAGATAAGTCTTTTATTGTAGGTAATTCTTTTATAAACCTGTTAAAAAAAGGAATTACTGTTTCAACACGAGTCTGTTGCAACATAATTTCCGATACCCACACATGATATGGATTTGGATTATCCCGCCATGGCAAAATTCTTTTTGATTGATCATACCATAAAAGTAACGATTCATTGAACTGATTTTTATCCATAAAACACCTCTTATATATTGTAACATACGATAATTCATCTTATGACTATAGTGCCTAAAAAAAGCATCTTGGTGGTAACTCTACTTATAATGATTATAATAAAGGTATATACTTTGGAGGTGATTACCATTAAAAGTGGTTTAAATATAGATAATAGTTATTTGACATTATCAACAACTATGTATTCCGTTATAAAAAATAATCCTAATTACAATAAATCTCTTGTTTTTTACAATAGCGATTTAGGAAGTGAATTGGATTTGAACAATGATTATTTCTCTTCAAAAGAGGGTCTGGAGTTACTAACAGGTTCAAGCAACAACATCAAATTTGCACAGGCTTACGCAGGACATCAGTTCGGTAATTTCACAATGCTTGGTGATGGTAGAGCTATGATAATTGGTGAACATATTACTAAAGAAAAAAAGAGATACGATCTTCATTTAAAAGGGTCTGGAGTTACTCCATACTCAAGAAGAGGAGATGGAAAAGCAACTCTAATTAGTACTTTAAGAGAATATGTTGTTTCAGAAGCAATGCATCATTTAGGAGTTCCTACTTCAAGAGCACTTTCTGTAATAAAGACAGGTGAAACATTAAGACGAGAAAGAATGCACGAGGGTGCTATATTAACAAGAGTTGCTACAAGTCATATTCGAATCGCAACATTTCAATATGCCAGTACAAAAGAAGATTTAAATGTTATTAAGGAGTTAGCTGATTATACAATTAATCGCCATTACTCACACTTGAACAAGAAAGAAAACAAGTACCAATTGTTTCTAGGTGAAGTCATCTCAAACCAAGCATCATTAATTGCAAAATGGCAATCATTGGGATTTATTCACGGTGTTATGAATACCGATAATATGCTTGTATCAGGAGAAACCATAGATTATGGTCCATGTGCATTTATGGATGAATACAATCCAAACACTGTTTTTTCATCCATCGATCAAGATGGTAGATACTCTTATGGGAATCAACCGCATATTGCATCTTGGAATTTAGCCCGATTTGCTGAGTCATTGTTATCGTTACTCAGTGATAACATTACGGATGCTGTTTCTATTGCAAATGCTGAACTTTCTAAATTTGAAGAATTATTCAAAATGAATTATTTCAGAAATATGTATTTAAAATTCGGACTGGATGATAGTACTTCGTCTGATTCAGAATTCGTATTAGAGTTTCTTAGAATTATGGAAAAAGAAAAATTAGATTTTACAAATTCATTTAGATTACTAACTATAAAAAATTATGATAAAATTTCTCAAAGTAAAGAGTATTACTCATGGTTGGAAAGATATAATACTAGGATTCAAAAGATAGATATTGATGAATTAACCAAGACGATGACGGAAAACAATCCTGTTATTATACCAAGAAATAACACTCTTCAAAAAGCTTTAGAATTTGCAGCTTTTAACGATTCTTTTAACGAACTTACATCCCTACTAGAATATTACAAAGACCCATATAATTATAACAAAGAATATCCAGATAGTGTTCTATTTCCCTATCAGGACAAAGAAAAATTTGTGAGTTATTGTGGAACATGACGCTCTACTTATTTGTAATGATATTATTGTATTTTAAGAAGTAGTTCCCTATATTTAAAAAAAAGCAGAACCAATTGGTTCTGCTTTTATATTATTCCCATCTTCTTGGATCACCTTTAATTGTATCAAGGAAATCCATATCTTCAGGTTTTATTTCAAAGTCGACATCCGCATTTTCAATAATACGATGTTCGTGTACTGATTTTGGAAGAGGTGCGGTATTCTTTTGTAATAAATATCTAATACATATTTGTGCTGCAGATTTATTGTATTTTGCTGCTACTTTCTTAATATCTTCATTTGATAATAAATAACCGATACCAAGTGGGGAATACGCTTCAACAAGAATATTTTTTTCTTCACAGTATTTTATTGTTGCAGATTGATCTAATCCAATGAAGTATCCAATTTGATTTACATGTGGCACTACATCACAATTTTTGATAATGTTTTCCAAATCATCCGGATCAAAGTTTGAGACACCGATAGCTCTAAACTTTTTATTTTTATAATATTCTTCGAATACTTTATAAACCTCTATATTTCCTTTTTTACAATCTTGTCCCATATTACTCCATGGCCAAGGTGCGTGAATTAGAATTAAATCAATATAATCTAATCCAAGTTTTTCAAATGATTTTTCAATTGCTTTGATTGCTCCTTCGCGATCTTTTATATGTGACTCAAGTTTTGTTGTTACAAATATTTCTTCTCTTGGTAATCCTGAGTCTTTAATCGCTCTACCAACACTTTCTTCATTTTGATAACCTTGTGCAGTATCAATATGACGATATCCATTTTTAAGTGCTAAAAGAACACTATTATATGCTTCATCACCTTCAGACACTTGCCATGTACCTAATCCGATTTTTGGTAATTTTACACCATTATGAAATTCATAAGTTTGATTTAAAATTCTCATATATTCTCCTTCTTTCTTTTCATTTAAATAGTACCATAATAAAGTAGTAACGGGTACATTTTTGCTTTTGAATTATACGTATAGTTCTTTGTTCATCAAAACTAAATCAATATAAGTAGAATTAAGTTTTATTGCCTTCTTCTCTTCTCCATATATCCTAAAACCAAGTTTCTTATATAATTCAATAGCATTGCCATTATTTGAAGATACAGACAGATTAATAATTTCTACTTCGTTTGATTTTGAAAAATTTATGACTTGTTTTATCAATGATTGAGCAATCCCTAATTTTCGATAAGCTTCTCTCACATACATACTGTTTAGAGTAGCAACATGTTTCATCTTTTTTCGAGGGTTTAAGACATTAACTGCTATACCGACAATCTCATTGTTAATGAAAGCTCCTATAGTATAAACATTCTTCTTACTTAGACGATTAATCCACATTTGCTCAGAAAATCCATTTTCCTCTTCAAAACAAGACCCAAAACTTTCTGGATTCTGCTTTAAAAGTTCCAATCGAATATTTTTGTAGCATTCAACATCTTCCACTTTAAGTCTTCTATATGATATTTTTTTCATTTTACACCTCATAAATAATTATATCATAATTCGAAAAAAAAAGACCGATTTGGTCTTTTTTAGTATATGATTTTGATTGCAACTATTCCCATGCTTTTTTATTTTATGTTAGTTTATATTAAAACATGATTTCAAGAATGCCTTCACCACTTTAGGATCAAATTGAGTTCCAGAACATCTTATAATTTCTTCAATAGCTTCCTTATGAGTTTTCGTTTTTTGATACACACGATTACTCGTCATTGCATCATATGAATCAACAACACTTATGACTCTAGCAAAAATCGGAATTTCTTCTTTCTTCAATCCTTGTGGATATCCTCCACCATCCCATCTTTCGTGATGGAATAGTACACCGTTACAAACCTCATCACTTTCAGTAATATTTTTGATGATTTTGTATCCAGCTTCTGCATGTTTAATGATAACCTCAAATTCACTTTCTGTTAGTTTACCTGGTTGGTTAAGTATATTATCTGGGATTGTGATTTTTCCTATATCATGTACTTTAGAAAGTAATTCAATAGCTTCTATTTCACTTGCTCTACTCATCCCTAACTCTATTATGGTTTTTACGGCATTTTCAGCAAGTCTTTCGCTGTGTTCTTTTGTTTCTTCTGTTTTCGCATTCAGCGTTTCAATTATTGAATCTAATACTTTAGATTTACGTGATGATCTACTGCTTAATTTTCTACGATACATCAGATTTTCAGCATGAATAAAAGCTTTGTCAAAACTCATTTCATTATCTAAAACTGTTTTTCCACCTTTACTAACGTTGATTTGAATAGGGGAATCTATGTTGTGCTTTTTAATTGCTTCTTCAAATAGATTAGCTTTTTTAGTAACTATGTTTGATTCTACTTCTTTTGTTAATACTACAAACTCGTCTCCGCCGATACGAGCCACAAATAAGTTATTTGTAAAACACTCTTTCAATGCTGAGGCTACTTTTATAATAATTTTGTCACCTTCATAGTGTCCAAAGGCATCATTTATTAGTTTTAACCCATCCACATCAAAAATCAATATGGAATAGGTATCTGGTAAATTTTTCTTAATGTAATTTTCAAAATAATTACGGTTATAAACATCTGTTAGTGTATCATAATCTGCAAGATATTGTGTTTTTTCTTGAATCAAGATTGTTTCTGTAACATCAATTATGATTCCACCAATAAGTTTTATCGACCCATCTGGATTCAGTTCAGAAACTTCCATTGAATGTTCTAAATACATTACATCATTTGTAACAAGATTAATGTGCTTAACCAACATTTTTTTAATCGTTGTTATTTTCTGTTTAAAAAGTTCTGCAATACTTTTAAGAAATTGTCTAGCTAGCAAATTAGATTCTTGATCGTCTGTTACCACAGTGCTTCTTAAATCACCAAATTCTATCAATCCTTCTGGAGAACGTTTAACACCAAGTTTTTCAATAAATATTGTATTTCCAAATATTTTTCCATTCATTCCAATATTTGACTCTTCCTGATACCAAACCATCAGATTTCTAGCTCTTACTGCAAGTCTCTCAGCTATCTGTAATCGTTCGTTTTGAATACGAAGCTGTTCTAATTCTCTATTTCGTAAGTAGGACTCTGTAACATCTACATTAACACCAACAAATAATAAAACATCTCCATTTGTGTCACGTTCTATAACCGTTCCTCTTACCTCTATCCATTGAATTTCATTGCTATTTCTATAATTGGGAATTATTAAATGATATTTATCTATCTTTCCTACAAATATACTATTATGGGTCTTTCTAAACTCGTACAAGTAATCAACATATTCTGGATTAATCTCAGTTGTTTTCGCAATTTGATTGTTGAAAATGTCGGTAAATGTTTCGTTCTTATATGTGATTCCTCCACCCATTAACTTTTGATATGAATCGGTAAATGAGTATCTACCCACTGTAAAATGATGTTGATAGTACCATATTCCAACATCTGAGCTTTCTAGTCCATAATCTATCAAATTTATTAAAAGTTTTAATTGATGAGATGCTTCAAATATGTTTGATAAATAGATATCAATTGCTACAAAAAATCTTGGTCTACCATCTGGATACCTAATCAAACACTTACCGTATGCTTCAACCCAGATTACCTCACCAGATACAGTTAAAGCTGGAGTTCTTCCTCCAAAATAGTCAGTGACATTATTTCTAACGGCTTCATATGCTAATAGTTCAGTTTGTACACATTCTTCATAAAATTCTGAAACTTTACTCGCTTCACTTCTAACTTTTTGGAATTCTGTTGTGCTATAAATTTTATCATCTGAAATTTCCATACCTAGTATGTTTGGCCCACTATCAGTTGAATAAAAATTTCCTGAAGATTGATCATAATTAATCCACCAAGTGCAACCTGCAAACATACTTTCTCCAAAACCAA
>JBFFKS010000031.1:0-9311 GCA_041555275.1 Xianfuyuplasma sp.
CAGTATTCTTCAATACATAACTTGCAACAAGTTTTGTAACTTCTGGACTTTTTAAAGGATAAAGTTTGTCACTTCGCTTTGTTTCTACTTTAAAAGTTACTACTTTGCCTTTTAATTCTGATTTTACTGCTTCTAACGCTCTTTCATTAATACTGTCAATATCTCTTTCACATTTAGAAATTAAACTATAACTGCGAAGACCAGACACTTTATTGAGTCCTTCAATAACATCATTATGGTCTTCACCATTTAGTAATATATATAAACGATCATGATTTTTTTCATATTTAACGTTCTCATTGTTTACTTTTTCTCGAACAAGATTGTTCACTCTTTCAATAAAAACTCTTTTGTTTTTTCCTTTTAGTGTTAAGTCACCGTATCTTACTAAAATTCTCTCATACATTAGTATCAACTCCTAATCAAAAATATGATAACACAATTGTTTGCTTTTTTATAATAATTTGTTTAAAATCTTCATAGGTGATAAATATGTTTGTAGAAGTGAAAAAAGGTGTCACAAAAAAAGATAATTATGAAATCCTACTTGATAGTTTAAATCATATGATGGTTAAGGAAGATAATTCCATTACTACCTTAAGTAATCTAAGCGCTATTTTAAACTACTTTTTAGATGATATTAACTGGGTAGGTTTTTATCTATATGATGGTAAAAAACTATACTTAGGTCCTTTCCAAGGGTTACCTGCTTGTACTGAAATAAGACTTGGAAACGGTGTTTGTGGTTCTGCTGCAAAAGAACAAATAACCTATGTTGTTGATGACGTAAATTTGTTCCCAGGACACATTGCTTGTGATAGTGCATCAAATAGTGAAATTGTTGTACCTATTGTCATAAAAAATAAATTATATGGTGTTTTAGATATAGACTCACCAATGCTTCATCGCTTTGATGAAACTGATAAAATTTATCTAGAGAAAGTTGTTAAAAAGTTAGTTTCAGTATTTGAATAGAAACCACTATATTATGTGGTTTTTTATTTATCGTATTCATATATTAAATAGTTAGAGCAAAACAGGATAGATTTTATCATTTTTTTTGTTATACTGATATATGGATATCCTATTTAGGATTTATATTAAAAAAAGTATTCTACAGTTATACTATTTGGAGCGTGTAAATATGAACTTAATTATCTCGTTACTACCAATACTACTACCCTTTTTACTATTGGTAGTTTTAAAAACTTCAGCAAAAGTAGGTATGTCAATTAGTTTTATAATTCTTGCGGTTTTTGCATTTTTTCTTTGGGATATGGAGATTATCACATTACTATCTTCTATCATTCAGGGAATTCATAAAGCAGCTGGTATATTGATTATTTTATTTGGTGCAATATTTTTAATGAACATCTTAAAAATGAATGGTGCAATAAACAGAATCAATATTGGCTTTAATAATTTAACAAAAGATATGAGAATACAAGTCATCGTGATTGCCTTTTTGTTTGGTGGACTTATAGAGGGTGTAGCTGGATTTGGAACTCCTGCAGTAGTTGTTGCACCATTACTTGTAGCACTTGGTTTCAGACCAATTGTAGCTGCTACAGTTGCATTAATTTCAAACAGTGTACCAGTCCCTTTCGCTGCAGTTGGTACCCCAGTGCAAATTGGATTGGGAAACATAAGTACTTCTCCTGAGTTCTTTAATAGCATCGCAAACTATATAACAAGCATTGAATTCTTAGCAGGTGCGTTTATGCCAACAATTGTTGTTATCGTACTACTGCTTTTGAATAAAGAAAAATCAACAAAAAGAGATTTCTTAGAAATATTGCCTTGGACATTGTTCATTGGTTATTCATATGCGATTATCGCATTTATCACTGCAAGAATTCTTGGTTATGAATTTGTAACGATTATTACAGTATTGTTGATGTTGATCATTTCAACAATAACAATAAGACTAGGGTTTTTAGTTCCTAAAAATATATGGCGAAAAGAATACGTAAACATTGATGTAGTAGAAAAAAGTAATATGTCACTAATTAAGGCTTGGTCACCATATATTCTTGTAATATCCCTACTTATTGTATCGAGAGTTATCGAACCAGTAAAAATAATTTTCCAAACATTCATTGATTTATCAATAAATAATATCCTTGGAGTTTCTGGAATCAATTCTTCTTTACAATTACTTTATTCTCCTGGTTTTATCCTAATTCTTGCAGCAGTTCTTAGTGTTCTAATTCAAAACGCTAATTGGAGTAATTTAAAAACAGCTGGTACAACTAGTTTTTCCAATGTAAAAGGTGCTGCATTGGCGTTGATACCAACACTGGCTATGGTACAAATCTTTTCTAATTCAGGTATCAACACCGCTGATTTAGCTAGTATGCCCGTATACCTTGCAACAACACTTGGGAAAAGTTTAAATAGTGTATGGATACTACTTGCACCATTTGTTGGTGAACTAGGATCATTTATAGCAGGTAGTGCAACTGTGAGTGCACTAACATTTAGTCCAATCCAATATCAAATCGCCTTAGAGTATGGGATGAATACTGATTTAATCCTTGCGTTAGGTTTAATGGGTGGAGCTGCTGGTAATATGATTTGTGTTCATAATGTAGTAAGTGTTTCAACTGTTGTAAATATTGAAGGGCAAGAAGGTAGTATTATCAAAAAAACAATTATCCCTGCAATAATTTATGGGTTATTAATGGGGATTAGTGCGATTATATTATTTTAAGATTAAATCGCTAAAAAGATATAACGAAATTAGTTGACATAACCACCTAGTTTCTATATAATAATTAATGCGCATGTGTAATAATGGCAGCTAAATAATGTATTTCATTAACTGCTGAATGTTCCGAAAAAAGGGTTGTTAGTAGCCAGAGCTGACTTGGTGAAACCATTAAAACATTCATATTAATAAATCGTTGTTACTCACCGTAAAAAATAAAAAAGGAGGAATACACAATGGCACGTTATACAGGACCAAGTTGGAAAATTGCAAGACGTTTAAAATACTCAATTAGTGAAACTGGTAAAGAGTTAGGGAAAAGACCTTATTCTCCAGGACAACACGGACAACGTAGAGGAAAAATTTCTGAATACGGACAACAACTTCAAGAAAAACAAAAAGTTAGATTCACTTACGGAGTAAACGAAAAACAATTCAAGAAAACTTTCAATGAAGCGAAAAAAATGTCAGGGAAACAAGGGGCGAACTTCTTATTCTTATTAGAATCAAGATTAGATAACCTTGTATACAGAGTTGGTTTAGCAAAAACTAGACGTCAATCTAGACAATTAGTAAACCACGGACATGTTTATGTTGATGGAAGACGTACAGACATCCCATCATACAGAGTAGTTCCAGGACAAGTATTCACATTAAGTGAAAAAGCTCAAAAATTTGATATCGTTAAAGATGCGTTAGAAGGTTTAGTAGTACGCCCTGAATTTGTAAGTTTTGATGATAATAAATTCGAAGCAACTTACATCAGATTACCTGAAAGACAAGAAATTTTAATTGACATCAAAGAAAACTTAATCGTAGAATATTACAACAGATAAATAAAATAAAACCGCTAATTTTAGCGGTTTTTTTATTTCTTAATTCACTCCAATATGACGAATACGTTTTTTGTATTTTTCATTTAGTTTCGTTCTTTCTATAACTGCTTCTTTGTAATTTTTCATTGGAATGTATTTTACACTACATAATTCCGGGGAAGTATACATTCTTTGAATTTCAGTATTTGTATTTCGAAAATGATACATAATCTGTTGTTTTAGGTTTTTTCCTGTTTCGGCTTTAAATGCTATCCCTACATGAAATACTTTTGCTTGATGTTTCACAATGTATAGTCCGTCTTTTTGTGGTGCAAACCATTTTGCGAAAGGATACTTCCAATACATACTATTCCTCCCCTTCAATTTTTATTCTTAATGTTGTCTTTAATTTCTCTGGTAACGTTTTACGAGGATCAGAAATGTAGATTTCTCGATGTGTTTTCCCAACTCTTTTATAACCGGTATGTTTTAAATAATCCTCCATTTTTTTAAAGCTTTCTGGTTCGTTATCATACTCCCCTATATGCATGATTTGACAAGACAATTCTTCAGGTAGTTCAGCATATTTTACTTCTAATATTCTTTTATTCTTCTTTTTCTTATAGAGACTCTCTTTTAGATTCATCAAAAAGGTCTCATTAACAAAATCTGGTTGTCTAATCATTAAATCAAAGACAAGATGATCTTTTAGATTCTGGATATTTTCGTTTTTAGAATACAACATTTTGCCATCTTCAGTTAAACTCCACAATCCTTCAAGTGGGTATACTGTATATTCAAAGTAGCCTAGTGGAACAGTTCCTTTTTTCGGCATCATTTTTACACCATAGGAAAATGCATAAAGTGCTTCAATATAATCTGAAAACTCTTCACTATTAGGATTTCCTTCACCAGATATAATGAAATATTTCATTTTGGGAACCTTTATTACTTCAGGACTTGTTTTGGGTAAATATATCTTTTTCTCGTGTTTACGCCACTCGTGTTTCATCGAATCACCTCTATTTATATTATAAAAAAAAAAAGATGATTTCTCATCTTTAATTTTCAATTGCAGCGTTTACCAGTGTTAAGAAGCTTTCAGCATCTAGACTAGCTCCACCA
The DNA here is from genome assembly GCA_041555275.1 of Xianfuyuplasma sp. Classification (GTDB taxonomy): domain Bacteria; phylum Bacillota_I; class Bacilli_A; order Izemoplasmatales; family Izemoplasmataceae; genus Xianfuyuplasma. The sequence continues at coordinate 4,651 of JBFFKS010000031.1, forward strand.
ACTAAAGCACCATCAATATCGCTCATTGATAATAACTCATCAACATTTGCTGGTTTTACACTTCCACCATATTGAATTCTTAATGCTTCTGATGTTTCACTATCATAAAGTCCTTTAACAACTTTTCTAATAGCTTTTATTGTATCATTTGCTTGTTCAGAAGTAGCTGTTTTACCAGTACCAATTGCCCAGATAGGTTCATAGGCAATTACTAGATTTTTCACTTGTTCAGATCCCAATCCTTTTAATGCTGCCACTACTTGAGCTTTAACATAAGTATCTGTTGTACCAGCTTCTCTAATTTCTAAGCTTTCCCCACAACATAAAATTGGGGTTAATCCATAACGGAATGCTTGGTGTACTTTTTTGTTTACTGATGAATCTGTTTCGTTATAATAAGCTCTTCTTTCTGAATGTCCTATTATTACGTAAGATACACCGATATTCTCTAATAATTGAGCACTAACTTCTCCAGTATATGCTCCATTATCTAGGTAGTGCATATTTTGCGCTCCAATTCGTAAGTTGTCCCCTTGTCTTTTGACAAGATCGCGTAAGATAGGTGATTGAGCACATACTACACTTTCAACAAATTCACTAGAAGGGACTTTCATATTTACATTGTAAATAAATTGCAAAGCTTCATCCCTTGTTTTAAACATTTTCCAGTTTCCTGCGATGATTGGTTTTCTCATTTTTTACTCTTCCTAACCTAATATTTTTGTAACATCATTGAGTACTTTTTCTGCATCTTTACCTGTTGCTTTAAATGTAATGTTTTCACCATGTGGAATGGCCAATGACATTAGACCCAAAATGCTTTTTGCATCAACAATTCTATCTTTATATATCAATTTCACTTCGCAGTCGTACTTCGTAGACAACTGTACAACTTTACTAGCGAGTGAAGCATGTAATCCTGCTGTGCTTTTTATCAATAATTCTCTTTCCATTTGTAAACTCCTTTCTAAAACATTGGTGGTGTACTAACCCATAGTACTACCGCAACTTCATCTGAGTTGTTTTCTAAATAATGATACTTGTTGGCAATGTAGTAAAAAGAATGTCCTTCATCTACTTTGTGTCTTTTCTTTCCAACTCGTAAAGTAATTGATCCCTTCAATACATATCCAAATTCTTCCCCGCTATGAGGGTCGTCTTGAACACTTCTTCCACCAGGCATTATTTCAATAATAATTGGTTCCATTTCATACTTTTGTGCATTGGGAACGATCCACTTTACACTATGTTTTAACTCATCATCCGTGTTAATATAAAAATATTCTTCTGTGAAAATATAAGCTTCTTGATCATTATCATCATTAAAGAATTCCCCTAAACTAGTACCTAATACTTCTAAGATATCTGTTAAAGTATGGATTGATGGTGATGTTAAATTGTTTTCAAGTTGTGATATAAATCCTTTGGTTAACTCACAACGTTTCGCAAGTTCTTCTTGCGTAAGACTGTTTTCAAGTCTTAATTGTTTGATTTTGATGCCAATGTCATCTAATAACATTTACAACTCATCAACTGCTTGAACACCAGGTAATACTTTTCCTTCTAAATATTCTAAACTTGCTCCACCACCAGTAGAGATATGAGTAAATTTATCAGCGTATCCTAAGTTGATTGCGGCAGCTGCACTATCTCCACCACCAATAATAGTTGTTGCATCTAAAGCTGCTAATGTTTCACAAATACCAATAGTACCATGTGCGAAGTTAGGGAATTCAAATACTCCTGCTGGTCCATTCCAAACAACTGTTTTAGCATCTTGTAGTAATTTTTTATATTTTTCTAAAGTTTTAGGTCCAATATCTAGTCCCATTTCATCAGATTTAATATCATCAAATGATGCGAATCTTGCTGGTGAATCATTTGAAAACTCTTTGGTTACTTTGATGTCTAGTGGTAACACTATTTTACCATTTGCTTCATCTAATAATTGTTGAGCTAACTCTAATTTATCATTTTCACAAATCGATGTACCAATTTCATAACCTTGTGTTTTAAGGAAATTATAGCTCATTCCTCCAACGATTAGAATCATATCAGCTTTTTGTAATAAGTTTTTAATTACACCGATTTTATCTCCTACTTTTGCTCCACCTAGAATTGCCACGAAAGGTCTTGCTGGTTCATCTACTGCTCCACCGATAAATTTAATTTCTTTCTCAAGTAAATAACCTGCAGCAACTTCATCAATATTTGCAGCTATACCAACATTAGAAGCATGACTTCTATGTGCAGTACCAAATGCATCATTTACAAATACATCACCAAGTGATGCCCAGTATTTACCTAATTCAGGATCGTTTTTAGATTCTTTTTTTCCATCAATATCTTCAAATCTTGTATTTTCAAACATTAGGATTTCTCCATCATTTAAATCTTGAACTGCTTGTTCTAAAACTTCTCCTCTTGTATATGGAACGAATTTCACATCTTGTCCTAAATATTCAGCTAATTTTTTAGCAACTGGTGCTAAACTTTTACCTTTTTTGTCTTCTTCAGTTTTTACGCGTCCTAAATGAGAAAACAACACTACTTTACCATTTCTTCCTACAACATCTTTAATTGTAGGTAATGCTTGAACGATTCTGTTATCATCTGTAATAACGCCATCTTTCATTGGTACATTGAAATCAACACGAATTAAAACCGTTTTTCCTTCAACTTTTAAATCTCTAACAATTTTTTTAGCCATTGTATTACTCCTTTATATTATTTCTTCAAATACATTATACTAGATTTAAGACAATAAATCTATTTAAAAACATATGGTGTAAACACTTTCTTTACATAGCTAAATTCCACCAATTTGCTCGAGAATCAGATTAATCCTATCATGTTGACGGCTTAATTTAGAGTAATTTGCTTGTACTATTATTTTTGATAAGTCATCATAATTTATTTCCACTTCAAGATTACTAATTTTTTTAATTGACAAAACCTCAAAGTAATTAATAAAAAACACTGAAAAATCTCTTAATGATTTTGTCGGATACAAGAATACTTTTTCGTTTACATAGATGGGTAAATTACTTTTCTCGTTAAGTAGTTTTTTCGCTGCTTGTTTTCTTCCATCATATGTAGATAAATTGTCAATACACATTGCGTCTATGTAGGAAATAAGACCGCTTCCAATGATCTTATGTTTTCCTTTGGTACTAATTAAAACGCCTTCACTACTTCTTGTAATATACTGCATCAAATCACCTCTCTATAAGTATACCAATGAGGTATTGATTTTACTTTTTTTACAAATAATACAAATGGAAGCGCACATATTTAGAAATACTATCATTTTGAAATAGTTTTAAAAATAAATTTGTTATAGTACAAATGAGGTGGTACACTTGAAAAATAAACAATCAAGAATATTTTCAATAAAGGAACAATTAAAACTTATACATTATGGTGCCAAAGGTTTTGTTTTACTAAAAATATCTAGAAAAAAACGATTAATGAATAAAAAATTAAAGGAAAGAATTATGCTTGCAGTTACTGAAGTAAATGGTTGTACAATGTGTTCTTTTGTACATACACATTTAGCTCTAAGTAGCGGTATGTCTCGAGAAGTAATCAACGAAATACTTGCAGGTGACTATAAGAATATTCCTATAGAAGATTCTGTCGCTGTGATATTCGCACAACATTATGCTTTTAGTAAAGAAATGCCAAGTGATGAATCAATTGAAAGACTTGTTGATGAATATGGTTTTAAGAAAGCAGAACTTGTGATTGCTGCTTGTAATATGATTACAATGACGAATGGCATGGGTACATCAATGGATTATTTTTATAATCGATTACGATTTAAAAGAAATAGAAGTTCTAATTTGATGTTAGAAATACTAAATCCAATCCTAACAATGATATTTTTTCCTTTACTTGTGGTATACAATTACATAACATCGTTTTTCACAAATATTAAAATATTAAGCCTAAAATATCAGACACAATAGTGAATACTTCTCCGTATAAAATATTTTAATATAATTGAAGAGGTAGTTTTAATAAATCTTGATAAAAAAAATGCACAAAATTGTGCATTTTTTATTTACCATTTAATCGTTCGTAATATCTAATATTTTCAACTTCAACCCTGTTCTTCCATAACAATATACAGTTAAATATAATTAGTAAGTTATAAAATGAGAAAAACCAAATATCTGCATATTCAAAACTCGCATTACCCTCTAAGTTTGATTTATCAAACGGGATTAAAATTGTCGAGAATATAAAGAAAAACGGTGCTATAAAATGAATTGATTTTCGGTAGGAGTGTTTAGATGAGAAGAATCCAATAAGGAGTAAAATGAGAATGGCTATTCCACCAATCAATGAAACCCATAAGTATGGTGTATTCGCAAACGATAATTCATACTCATTAAAACGATTTAATTCACTTATTTTCGGTATAAATATATTATGCGTGTATATATAGAATCCATAAGATATCATTACTGCAGCCATAACATAATAATAATATTTTTTCTTTTCTGAAAGATAATCAATAAAAATAAAACCAACCAATACTAATTGTAGAAGTGTAAATGAAGCTGTTTTATCAAATCCCAGTTCATTTGTAGGTTTTTGAAGATAGAAATTAATTATTGAAAGAGAATTCATCATTACCATAAAAAAGAATACAG
>JBFFKS010000032.1:0-9103 GCA_041555275.1 Xianfuyuplasma sp.
AGAAAACTATATGAAACAAATTCCTCTTGGTAGATTTGGAAAACCAGAAGACATTGCAAATGCATGTATCTTTTTAGCAGGAAATAAATCAAGATATATAACCGGGCAAGTATTAAGTGTTAATGGTGGAATGATTTAATTGACAAAAGACAATAAAATTGTGATAAATGTAATAAATTATATTATAATAGAAGTATGTTTAGTTGGAGGAAATTGAGATGAAAAGAAGAGTTGTAGTAACCGGACTTGGAGCTATATGTCCAATTGGAAATGATATCGAAACAATTTGGAATAATGCAAAAAAGGGTGTTAATGGTATCGATTTTATTACAAGATTTGATACTGAAGACATTAGTGTAAAAATTGGTGGTGAAGTTAAAGACTTTGACTTTGTTGAATTTTTTGGGAAAAAGCAATTAAAAAGAATAGATCGATTTGTGCAATTTGGATTAATTGCATCAAAGGAAGCTATGATAGATTCAGGATTGAATTTAGACCAAGAAGACCGTGACAGAATTGGTGTTTACTATGGAAGTGGAATCGGTGGACTAGAAACGATAGCTGCTGAAGAAGATAAAGCAAAAGCAAGAGGATACGATCGAATTAGTCCATTCTTTATTCCAAGTGCAATCATAAACTTAGCTGCAGGACAAATTGCTATAGAATATGGATTAAATGGAATGGCAACAGCGACAGTAACTGCTTGTGCCAGTGCAACGAACAGTATTGGTGATGCTTTTAGAGCAATTCGTGACGGATATTTAGAGATTGCTTTTGCAGGAGGAACTGAAGCAAGTTTAATTCCTTTAGGATTAGCAGGATTTAATGTTATGCAAGCACTAAATAAGTCAAATGATCCAAATAATGCAAGTATTCCATTTGATGTAAACCGTAGTGGTTTTGTAATGGGTGAAGGTGCAGGAACATTGATTTTAGAGGAATATGAAAGAGCAGTAGCACGTGGTGCAAAAATCTATGCTGAAATAGCTGGATATGGAGCGACTTGCGATGCATTCCATATTACAGGACCAGATCCAGAAGCAATGGGTGCAAAAAAATGTATGGAAATGGCAATAAAGGATGCAGGTCTTGCACCATATAGCGTTGATTACATCAATGCTCATGGTACAAGTACACCATTAAATGATAAAACAGAAACACTTGCAATTAAAAAAGCTTTTGGAGAACATGCTTATCAATTAAATGTTAGCAGTACAAAAAGTATGACGGGACATTTACTTGGAGCAAGTGGTGCAATTGAAGCTATCTTTGCGTTATTAGCAACGAAAGATGATTTCGTGCCACCAACAATTAATACTAAAGAATTAGACCCATTGTGTGACTTGAATTATACATTGAACAATGGTGTAAACAGAATAGTAAACGTTGCAATAAGCAATAGTCTAGGATTTGGTGGACACAACGCAACTGTATTATTTAAAAAGATATAAAGAGGTGTAAAAAAGATGATGTTAAATAGCAATCAAATACAGGAAATAATTCCCCATCGTTATCCGTTTTTGCTTATCGATAAAATCATTGAACTAGAACCTGGCCATAAAGCAACTGCAATTAAAAATGTGAGTGCGAATGAAATGCATTTTATGGGACATTTCCCACAAGAGCATGTAATGCCAGGTGTTTTGATAATTGAGGCAATGGCGCAAACTGGAGCAGTGACAATACTATCTTTACCAGAGAATAAAGGTAAAATTGCGTATTTTGCAGGAATAGATAAAGTTAAGTTTAAAAGAAAAGTTATTCCAGGAGATACCCTTCTAATAGAAGTGGAAATTACAAGAGTTAGAGGTCCCCTTGGATATGGAGTCGGAACAGCAAAAGTTAATGGAGAAGTTGCTGTTGTTGGAGAACTTAAATTTGCAATAGGACAATAATATTACATAAAAATAAAAAGTAAACATATCTTCATATGTTTACTTTTTTTCAATTTCATTTCACTTATCAATACCTAGTTTCCTCAATTGTTTCAGTTGTTTCTTTAAATATTTTGATTTTAGTTGATCAGTTGCTAGTGCTTGCTTAAGTGGGGGGAGCTTTAAAATGACGCCCAAGATTGATGCCAGTACTCTATGATTTACTTTCGTGTGATCTCTAAATATAAGATTCTGAAGTTTTCCTTTTTCAATCGCTTGAAGTACTAGCTTATGATTTAGACTTACTGGTGTAAAGACACGGCTGTCTCTAAACTCCATATTAATGGCATCAAAATTACAGTTCCCAACACATACCCCACAACCAACACATCGATCATTGTTTACTTCAACAACTTTTCTATTTTTGTCATTTACTTCAATTGTTTTAAGACTTATAGCATCCATCGGACATACTTTTACACACTTAGAACAACCTGTGCAATTTTCTGATGATATACTTGCAAGATAGTTTGATGAATTTATCGCTTGAGTTAAACCATGTTTTCTAGCGTTTGTGAATACTTCACAACAACACGAGCAACAGTTACAGATAAACCCAATCTTTTTTTGTACATTTTCCGCAAATTGAACCAAATTATGTTTTTTTGCCTGTTCTAATATCTTGTATGCTTCTTGTTTGGTAACTTCTCTAGCATAACCATTTCTAATAAGAGACTTTGCACCATTATTAAACGACATACAAGTCTCTAGCGGTGCATCACAAGCGGTACCAAGATGATGTTTAACATGTCTACAATAACAGACACTAACCGCGACTTGGTTCGCATTTTCAATAACTTTGCTAGCTTTCTCGTAATCTAAAACGTAAAGTGCTTTATCATCAATGGTCTCTTCTCTAACCATCGCTCTCCCAAGAGCGGTGTCCATAGACATAATATCAAGGATGAAATCATCTTCAACACAAACGTATTCATAAAACAACTCACTTATAGCTTTTTGATCCAGGTTTGTTCCAATACGCATCATTGAAAACTCAAAAAAACCAATCATTGGTGGGGGTAATAAGTATTGCATTTCACCGTTATTTTCGATGTCTATAAGTAACATTCTAGATGCCAAATCTTCCAAAATAGATTTCGTTTCTTCAATACTTTTTTTCCATTTCTTTGCCGCATGTTGTATTGTAAAATTGCCAATTGGCATCAGTGACATAAGTCTAGCTTCCTCTTCAGAAAACATAACTCTTAATATGTTAAATAACGCTTCAGTAGGGGGGACGCCATGAGGAAAACGATTGAGTCTTTCCACAAGTCTTTTATAGCCTTCTTTTCTTGTTTGATGTCCCAAAACACACACCTCCATAATACTTAATTTTTTTGATGATTATAGTATAAGTTTATCATAAACAAACAAAAAGTAAAATTGCGTTTGATTACGAATGATTATGACGAATTTGAGTGAATTGTATACTGATTTAAAATTATTTATAAGTTAAAATAAGTTATATGATATAATAAGCCTATAACTAGGCGAGATAAGAGGTGCAAGATGGAAAAATTTGCAAAATTCTTGAAGGACAATAAATTTAAGAAGATTTTAGACGTTGGGACAGGTACCGGAAATTTCGTAGACTTACTGAATAAACTCTATATGGATTATGATGAAATAATCGGGATAGATACACACGAACTATCGATTTCTAGAGCCAAGGAACACTTCACTGATGAGAGAATGAAATTTGAAGTTATGGATGCAATGGAAATGAGTTTTAAAGATGACACATTTGATTTGGTTTGTCTAAGTAACTCAATTCATCACTTAGCAAATCCAAAAGCAATGTTTACTGCAATGGAAAGAGTTTTAAAGCCAGGTGGTAAAATAGTCATAAGTGAAATGGTTAGCGATAATCTAGATGAAAGACAAAAGAGTCATCTACTTGTTCATCACTTCTCAGCCAAAATTGATCGTTTACGAGGTGAAACTCACAATGAAACGATGTCGCATGAAGAAATTCTTAAATTAATAAAAGAAAACTCGACGTTGTCAATTTTAGATCAATGGGATTTAGATTATGAACGTCGCGGTGAAAATACTGAAGAGGAAATAAAATGGTTTATGAACACAATGGACCGTCTAGTTGAAAGAGTGCCAGAAAGTGACGAAAAAAAGGTGTTTTTGAAAGAGGCTGATTCTGTGAAAGAGTATATTAAAAAATTTGGATTTGATTCTGCTACAACGGTGTTAGTTGTGTTGGTTAACCAATGAAATTATTAAAGATTTTTGATCGCAGGAAAACAAAAATCGGAGCACAGCCCATCGTTTACCGTAATGCTGTACGAGCAATTATTATGCGAGGTAATAAAGTATTACTTGTCTATTCTGAAAAAGCTAAGGAGTATAAATTCCCTGGTGGGGGAATAGAACAAGATGAACCTAAAGACGTTGCTTTAAGAAGAGAAGTTCAAGAAGAAGTAGGACATTTGATAAAAAGTGTTAATGAAGGATTGGGATATACTGATCAAATATATAATGATATTTATGATGAAAATATTTATTTTTATCAAAGAAGTTATTATTATTTTTGTGAGGTAAAAGATGAATACGTCGGTATGAAACTTAGTGGGTATGAAATCGCATTAAGATTTAAACCTGCTTGGGTTACTTTGGATGAAGCAATAGAGGTAAATGAAACAAAAATTAGAGAGAATAATGAATTTCCGTGGACGGAAAGAGAAACCTATATATTAAAATTACTTAAGGAGATGAGACCATGAGAGGTTTTGAAAAAGCAAAAGGTTTCGAACACCTTGAATTTAGTATGCCATTAAGGAGTACAAAACATAGTGCAGGTTATGATATTTCCCTTATTGAAGACCTTGTTATTCCTGCAGGAAAAATCGCTGCAGGTCAAACAGGAGTCAAGGCTTATATGATGGAAGATGAAGTCTTACACATATACCCAAGAAGTAGTTTAGCTAGGAAGTATTCACTGACACTTTCAAACAATGTGGGTGTCGTAGATAGTGATTACTACTCAAATCCAGATAATGATGGTCATATAATGGTATCATTACGCAATTTTGGTAATAAAGACATTATCCTTAAAAAAGGGGAAAGAGTTGCACAAGGTGTCTTTATAAAATTTCTAACTATCACTGATGAAAAGGATGTAACAACGACTAGAAATGGTGGATTTGGAAGCACAGGAAAATAATTTTAATATTTTCTTTTATTTTAATTGGTCAAGGTATATAATGAAAATAGATGTTAGGTGTCGAAAGACATAACAGGGAATTGAGTAAAAGCTCAAGCTGTCCCAGCAACCGTGATACGGACGAAATGCGAAAATACCACTGCGAAAGCGGGAAGGTCGCAAAGTAGGATGAAGTTAAGCCGGTAGACCTACCTATATATCTACAGATAGCAAATACTCCTGGGTTATGAGTATGACGTTTTATAATAACTATATTTTAGTTATATTTTAACGTAAATCATCCAGGGGGATGGTTTTTTTTATTACAAAAAATAGGAGGACACAACAATGAAAAAACTATTCTCTATTGTTTTAATGCTAACCTTTGTATTAGGTTTAGCAGGATGCACAAACGAGGACTTAGCAGCACAATTAACTGAAAAAGAAGCACAAGTAACAGAATTAGAAACACAACTTCAAAATAAAACAGATGAACTGTTGAATGTTGAAGCAGAATTGAATGTAACGGAAAACGAATTAACAATTGCAGAAAATGATATCACTGTATTAGAAGCACAATTACAACAATTACAAGAGGAGTTAGAAGCGCTTCAAGAACTGTACTATGACAATATTATTACTTTTGTTGTAACAGATGTATTTGGAGTAAGCAGAATCAAAACTGCAGGTATTGATGAGGAAAGTGAATACGATTTGTTTGATTTGTTGTTTGCAACTTATCCAACAATGGGTTATTTATCAACTGATTACGGTCCATTTATTAAGCATTTAGATCATGCGAATACCTTAAATGGAAACTATCTTGCATTTTATAAAAACAACGAGATGTCAATGGTAGGAGTTAAAGATCAAACCTTTGATGATGGTGATGTGTTTGAATTCAAAGTTGAGTGGTATGATATGACTGAAAAAGCTGTATTTGATGCAATTATATTGTTCGCGGAAAATCAAGCAGGTAATTATATAAATGAAACATTTATTGATTATAATGTTTTACTAGGTTGTCACGGGTTCTGTCAAGAATATACAGAAGCACAACCATATGTTAATGATTATGTAGCAGCAATGACACTGACGACATATGCAGATTACTTTAAAGCAACGATGTTGGTTAAAGGTAATGACACATTATACATGGGACTAAATGACATTGCCGAGACAGGTGATTATGGACAGACAGCATACACACTATTGGGATTAGATAGCAATAATCACGATCAAGACTATAGTGTTTTTGTTACAGCTGCACTTGAATATTTTAGAAACAATACACCATATGATGCAGGACTAGATACAGGTGGTATAAGTCTAGTAGCTTTGGCGAAATATAAAGATGAAACTGGAATTCAAACACTGATTGATGATTACGTAAATTGGATTAAACAAGATCAATTACCAAGTGGGGGAATCATGACTAGAGATATGGGTTGGGGTAGTAGTGAAAATGCTTCAAGTATCTCAATGGTTATCTTAGGGTTATTAGCGAATGGAATCAATCCAACAGGTAATGATTTCACAGTTACAACAGATGGTATTTCAAAAAATCTAATCGTACGTCTTATTGAATTTCAAACTGAAACAGGAACATTTGACTGGATCTTAAATGATGATATACCAGAAGATGCAATGTTCTCAACTCCACAGGCATTTTTAGCCTTGACAACATACTTCAAATATTCACAAACATTTGAAGCCCAAAATCCATACGATTTTCACCAACCAGTAAATTAATAAGGAGATGAACCTCAATGAAAAAACTTATAATTACTAGTATCTTGATTGTATTTGCATTAAGTAGTTTTTTCATATCGGACTTATTAAAACAAAATGATAGTGATGGTAAGATTACAATCGTATTGGTGGATCAAATTGGCGATATAGTAAGTAGAGAATCATATGCTTTTGATGAAACAGACACTTTATTTGGTATTTTAAAAGAAAACTATGAAGTTGGTTGTGCTGATTCAAGCTTCCACTTAAGTAGTGAATGTCAAAAGTTGCCTTTGGGAAGTAGAGTACTTTTAAAAATAGACAATGTTGAAACCGACTGGATGAATACGTTCATCGCAATCTATATCAATGATGAATATAGTAATTATGGCATAGATAATATTCCCCTAAAAAACGGTGATGTTATCAAATTCGAATATACAGTAGTAGGAGAAGGAGGTGATAACTAAATGGAGACAAAACGAATGTTAATGATCGCAATGTCTATATCTATTTTATTTGTTCAGGAACAGTTATTAGCATGGATTCCCAATGTTCAATTTTCGGTATTGTTAATCATTACTTTTTCAGCGGTATTCTCTTTTAAAGAAATGGTAATGTTAATCACGACATATGTGATACTTGATAATATGTATATGGGAGGATTAGATTTATTTACAATGGTTCCAATGTATTTAGCATGGATGTTAATTCCGATTAGTTATCATACAATTCTTAGAAAAACAACAAATGAAACGAAACTTGCAGTCTTTGCATTCTTCTTCGGATTTATTTATTCTTGGATGTTTATTCCTTTTAATATGATGCGTACAGGAATTGATAGCTTTATCCCATATTTAATCGCTGATATCTGGTTTGAAGTAGTACTAGCAGTATTTAGTAGTATCAGTATTATTTGGTTATTTAGACCAGTTTACAGCACTTTATGTATGTTAATGGGGAATTGTAGTTTACAACCAAAAAGAACATAAAATGAATCCAAATACCTTGCGTATTTGGATTTGATTTTTATGATAAGGATAAAGTTACACAAAATCCTTGATTATTACTTAGTAATAAGGTAAAATATAAAAGCCGTAAAAATACACACACACCGGAGTAAGTAGCTTTGAGCACATTATAAATGTAGTTGTTACTTATGTAGAAGGTAGTGGAGGCATAATCTAAAGGAGGAATCAAAAATGGGTGTAATCTCAATGAAACAGCTGTTAGAAGCTGGAGTACATTTCGGACATCAAACACGCCGTTGGAATCCTAAAATGGATCAGTATATCTATACTGCTCGTGGTGGAATCCATATTATCGACTTACAAAAAACAGTAGTTCTAGTCGAGGAAGCTTATCAAAAGTTATTAGAAATTGGAAAAAATGGTGGAAAAATCTTATTTGTTGGAACAAAAAAACAAGCAAGAGATGTTGTAAAATCTGAAGCAATCAGAACAGGACAATTCTACGTATCACAAAGATGGTTAGGTGGAACATTAACTAACTTCAAAACAATTCGTAAAAGCATTAGAAAATTACATGATTTAAACAGACAAGAAAGCGATGGTACTTTCGAACGATTAACTAAAAAAGAAGTTATAGGTATTCGTAAGGAAATGGATAAACTAGAAAAGTTCTTAAGTGGTATTAAAGACATGAGAACTTTACCAGAAGCAGTGTTTGTAGTAGATCCAATGCAAGAAAAAAATGCAGTACTTGAAGCTCGTAAATTAGGAATCCCAGTATTCGGTATCGTTGATACAAACTGTGACCCTGATTTAGTAGACGTTGTTATCCCTGGTAACGATGATGCTATTCGTTCTGTAAAATTAATTGTTGGGAAATTAGCCAATGCATTCATTATCGCAGCAGGTGGAGAAGTAATAGAAGTTCCTGAACCTGTTCAAGAAAGAAAACCATACAATAATGATCGTAAACCATACAATAAAGATGGTAGAAAACCTTACAACAACGATCGTAAACCATACAATAGAGATAACAAAAAACCTTATGTTAAAAAAGACTTCACAAACAAACCAGTTGTGAAAACTGAAAACAAACCATATGTTAAGCCTGAAGCAAAACCATATGTTAAACCAGTTGTTAAAGAAGTTAAGGAAGCAGCAGTAGTAAAACCTGTTGTGAAACAAGAGGTAAAAGTGGAAGCTCCTAAAAAAGAAGTACCAGTTAAAACACAAAAAACGGCAGTAGCAAAACCTGATTTAGCATCTTTAAAAGTTGCTGAATTAAGAGAATTAGCTAAAGAAAAAGGATTAAC
>JBFFKS010000033.1:0-9091 GCA_041555275.1 Xianfuyuplasma sp.
TAAAATATAATGGTTGCGTTAAGGAGTGATATAATGAACGATAAAATCGTTGATCAAATTAAAGGTGTTTTAGAAAGAACAAGAGCGTTTCTCCAACAAGATGGTGGAGATATCGAATTTGTGAAATATGAAGAAGGTATTGTCTATGTTAAAATGCATGGAGCTTGTGTTGGTTGCGGTGCAATAGATGCTACATTATATGATGGAATTGAAAGTATTTTGCTATCAGAAGTTCCTGAAGTTATCGGAATTGAACAAGTGTAATGATAAACAAAAACAATACACTTAATGAAGTATTAGAGACTCACCCAACACTAAAAGAAGTTTTTGAGACAAATGGATTTAAAGGATTAGATAATAAGCTTATACGAAATCAGATTGGTAATGTACCATTAGAAGATATTTTGAGGAATAAAAAACTAAATGTTGATGTGTTCATTGAAATGTTAAATGAAATTGTGAATGAGTATGTTGCTGATGTTACCTTGATGGAGTCTAAAACAAAAGAAGATGCTATCAATATTATTGGGTTATTACCTTGTCCTGTTCGTATTCCATTACTTGAAAAGTTCAGTGAGCTAAGTAATCTTGAAAATATTAATCATAATCTTAAAGCTGCTTCTGAAGGACTAGATTGGCTTAAAGAAGAAGTGAAAAATGCAAATAATGAAGACGACCTTGCTGATGTTTTTATTAGTGCTGGATTTGATTTATTTTTTGAAGATGACTTAATGAAAAAATTTAAAGACGATAAAGTCTTTTTAGATTTTCAAAAGGAGAAACCGTTCAATAAAGATTTTGATAATGATTATTTAAGTCTAAAAGATCCGAGTGGAGATTATTCAATGATTGCAGTTGTTCCTGCAGTTTTCTTAGTAAATACAATGATTCTAGGAGAAAGACCTATGCCAAAAACATGGGCTGATTTGCTAGATCCTATATATGAAAATTCTATCAGTTTACCGGTGAGTGATTTTGATTTGTTCAATGCGATTCTAATTCACCTATATAAAGAATTTGGGGAAGATGCGATTACTCGATTAGGAAAATCATTGGTAAAAAGTATGCATCCGTCTGAAATGATTAAATCAGAAAGAAGAGCTAGAGTAAAACCCGCTATTTCTATAATGCCATATTTCTTTACTAAAATGGCATTACCAGGAAGTGTGATGCAAGCAGTGTGGCCAGATGATGGAGCGATTATATCACCTATATTTATGCTTACTAAAAGATCAAAAAAAGAAGAACTCCAAGAAGTAAGTGATTTATTCTCAAGTAAAAGTGCAGGAGAAATCCTTTCTCATAAAGGATTATTTCCTTCGGTTAATATAGATGTAAATAATAATTTAGATGATAAAACATTTAAATGGATTGGATGGGATTATATCAACAATAACGATATCGGAGCAATCCTAAAAAGATGTATGAACCTATTTGAAGAGGGGATGAAATAATGGATTTAATCACTGTAAGTGGTCCACCTTCAAGTGGAAAAACATCTATTCTATTACGAACAATTGAAAACTTCTTAAAAAGAGATTTAAAAGTAGGTGTCGTAAAATTTGATTGTCTTTTCACGGATGATGATGTGTATTTTAGTAAATTAGGTATTCCTGTTAAAAAAGGATTGAGTGGATCTCTTTGTCCTGATCATTACTTCGTATCTAACATTGAGGAAGTAGTAGAATGGGGATTGAAAGAGAATCTTGATATTCTTATCACTGAATCAGCTGGATTATGTAATCGATGTAGTCCATATGTTCAAGATATAAAAGCAGTATGTGTTATCGATAATTTAAGTGGGATTAACACACCTAAAAAAATTGGGCCCATGCTAAAAAGTGCAGACATCGTAGTAATCACAAAAGGCGATATTGTCTCTCAGGCAGAGCGCGAAGTATTTACTATGAAAGTACAAAGTGTAAACCCAAAAGCGCTTATAATGCATGTAAATGGTCTTAACGGGCAAGGTGCCTATGAACTAAGCATGTTTATTTACGATGACAAAAAGCATGTTGAAACATTAGAAGGAATGAAACTTCGCTATCCAATGCCGGCAGCCTTATGTAGTTACTGCTTGGGAGAAACAAGAATAGGGAAAGCACATCAAATAGGGAATATTAGAAAAATAGATTTGAGTGATAAATCATGACAGATTTACTACACAATATTTCTATTGGTGATTTAATCACAAAATATCCTTTTGTAAAAGATTTCTTCAAAGATCATCTTGTGCCTTACAAAGGACACGAACGATTGTCAATTTCACAACTACTTGAAACCTTAGATGAAGAAGTAATCGAAGATAACGCAATTAACAAGGATCTCTTCCAAACGGGAGTGATTGAATATATAGAACTTATGAAAAGTTATTTTGTTTCAGAAGAATCACAGGATAATAAAGTAACAATATATCCTGGATTTCATAAAGATGGAACACCTGAAAAATTTGGGAAGTTAGAAATAAACAAAGGTGAAATTATATCAATTGTTGGTCCAACGGGTAGTGGTAAATCAAGATTGCTAGCGGATATAGAATGGGCTGCTAATATGGATACCCCTACCAAAAGGAAAGTCTTAATAAACGATAGAATTCTAGAACCATATGAAAGATTTAGTGCTTCTAATAAATTAGTCGCACAATTATCACAAAACATGAATTTTGTAATGGATCTTACCGTATATGAGTTTCTTGATTTACATGCAACGAGTAGGATGGTTGAACAAAAAGAGGATATGATTGATAAAATCTTCGACAAAGCAAATGAACTTGCTGGAGAAGGATTTGCCAAAAATACACCAATTACAGAGTTAAGTGGTGGACAGTCTCGTGCACTAATGATTGCAGACACTGCAATCTTATCGAAGTCACCAATCATTCTAATTGATGAAATTGAAAATGCAGGAATTGATCGAAAAAAAGCTTTAGAATTATTAGTAAGTGAAGAGAAAATTGTTTTAATGAGTACACATGATCCCATCCTTGCTTTAATGGGAGATAAAAGAATTGTAATCTTCAATGGTGGTATTGAAAAAGTAATTGAAACAACCGATGAAGAGAGAAGTATCTTACATAAACTTGAAGAACTAGACAATACGATGATGGTGATGAGAAATAAACTTCGATATGGTAAACAAATAAAATTTGAGGAGGAATCATAATGCATGACGGATGTTCAGCTTCATTTACAAATGGAGAGCAAGTAGTAAATAAGGTTAGAATGATGGGGTTTAGCGATGGGTTATTACCTATGCCTTTACCAATAACTTGTGAGTGCGGACACTCTTTTGAAATGGAATATTTTGAAGATAAATGTGAAAAATGTGGGATGGTATTTGGAGTAACACCTTGTAGTTCACATGATCCAAGTAAAGTACAAGCAGCTGGAATAAACTTTTAAATTCAAAGAAGCCATAACGGCTTCTTTTTTTGTGCTTCTTCTTGGTGTATAATAAAATTACCAGTAAGAGGTGATATTTGTGGAAGAACGACAAATTGTTACTGCTCAAGAAATGAGAGAATTAGATCAATTAACTATGAAGAAAAAAAATATCAGTTCAATTGAACTGATGATTCATGTGGGAAAAATAATTGCCACAAATATATGTGAAAAAGGATTGTGTGGAGGTCGTGACAAAGGTCTCGTTGTTGCAGGAATTGGTAATAATGGTGGGGATGCTTTGGTTATTGCTACTGAAATGATTAATAAAGGATTTACACCTCGGATTGCATTAATTGGCTCAGAAGATAAACAGACAGAGGAAGCAAGAGATATTTGGAAACGAGCAAAAAAGTTGTCTTCAAGTACTATTGTAGTATCAAGCACTATGGATATTGCTAATTTTCAAGATTATGTAAATGAATCTTCGCTTATTATTGATGGAATATTTGGAATTGGATTATCAAAAGATGTTACAGGATATCATAAAGAAGTAATCAATATTATTAATCAAAGTTACGCACCAGTAATCAGTGTTGATATTCCCTCAGGAATAAACGCTGATAGTGGTCTGGTATGTGGTGTAGCTGTACAAGCATCTCATACTTTTGTTATCCAAAATTATAAACAAGGAAATCTCATCAACGATGCTCCGGATTTTTCAGGAATTTTACATCTACTTGATGTCGGAATTCTCCAATTGTTATTTCCAAGAAGACAAAATATTCTGCCATTTAAATATTTAATTAATAAAATACCAAAACGACTAAATAATACACATAAATATCATTATGGGAACATATTAACCATAGGTGGTTCCAAAGGAATGATGGGTGCTCCACTACTTAGTGCAATGAGTGCACTTCGTACTGGAAGTGGACTATCACATGTTCTTTATTATGAGAAATATCTTCCCCATATTAGCAATCCATATCCAACGATAATGGTTGATACTTTCAAAAACATAGATGAAGTAGATTTCAATAAAATATCTGCAGTTGTATTTGGACCAGGTTTAAATAAAAATGACAACATCAATGAAGATATATTAAAAAAAATAATGAATCTAGATATTCCTTTATTAATTGATGCTGGTGGTGTTTATTTTCTAAAACAATTACTAAAAGAAGACGGAGTCTATAGAAATATTGTCTTAACTCCGCATTATGGCGAGATGGCTTTTCTTTTAGATCAAACATCTTCATATGTAGAAAAAAATCCATTAAAATGTGCAAAAGATATTTCATTAAAATATGGTATCACAGTAGTATTAAAAGGTGTTACTACAATCATCACAAACTATCAGGAAACATACTTCAGTAAAAATGGTAATCCAGGAATGGCAACCGCAGGCACCGGAGATGTTTTATGTGGTATAATTGGTAGTTTGCTAGGCAGAGATTTCACACCATTAGAAGCTTCCAAGTTGGGCGTTCTCATCCACGGTATGGCCAGTAAATATGCAATGGAAAAATATGGAGAAGAATCAATGATCGCATCTGATATTATTGACTTCATACACAAAATACTTAAGGAGATTACTATATGAAATTACTCACACTAAACCTTCACTGTATGGCAGAAAAAGATATTCTAGAAAAACAAGAACGAATTACAAAAGCTATCATTGATAATGATATTGATATCATTTTTTTTCAAGAGGTTGCTCAAAGTTTATCGTCAAATAAAATTGATAATATGATACGAGAGGATAACTATGGGTTATCAATAGTTAACAATTTAAAAAAACACAATCTTGAATATGATTTCTACTTCGAAACAACGAATCTAGCTTTTGGAAGTTATGAAGAAGGATTAATGATTATTTCGAAGTATCCTTTGTATAATCGTCATTGTACTTTTGTTTCGAAAATTGAAGATTACAGTGATTGGAGTGTTCGGAAACACTTACGTGCCGATATAACAATTAAGAATACAACGATGACACTTTCTACTGTTCATTTAGGATGGACAGAAGGGATTGAAGTATTCGAAAATCAAGTTGATTTATTAATAAATAATATTGATTATAATCACATCAATATCCTTGCTGGAGACTTCAATGTCTCTTCAAGAAGTAGCGCTTATAAGTATCTAAAGAGTAAAAAACTTTACGATTTGTTTGCACTAAATGACGATAAAAATCTACATACTCCAACGCATATCAAAAATATAGACACCCATAAAGGAGAAACCAGAATTGATTATGTCTTTTCAAATGAACCTTTGGATGTTGTAAATAGAAAAATACTGTTCAATAAAAATCTAGTCTCAGATCACTATGCGGTATTTTTAGAAATTAAATTTTAACAAAGGATGTTAACACATTCTTTTCTTGTGCTATAATTTAATTGTAAGTGAGGTGGTACTATGAGAGTATTTATTGCGATTGAATTTGATGACGTAGTGAAAAGATACTTAAGAGACGTACAAGATGTTGTAAAACATTCCACATTAAGGGGAAACTTTACCTATTATGGTAATTTTCATCTCACGGTTAAATACATAGGTAATATATATAATGGTGAGTATGAAGAGATTTGTCAGGTAGTAGATGAAATCTGTGAAAATACATCACCATTTTCTATAAAGATTGGGGACATCGGATTCTTTAATAAAAAGAACACTAATATTGTTTGGGTTGGTGTTACAAAAGGAAAAGACAAAATTAAAAAACTCTTCCAACTCACTGAGAAAGAATCTATTGAATCTGGATTTGAACCAGAATTGCGAAAATATCGACCGCACATAACAATTGGAAAAAAAGTAGAATTTGGACGAGGTGGATACCAAAATGGATTACCATACTATAACGAAGAAATAAAGGTGACGAAGCTTACTTTATTTGAATCCTCAAGAGTTGATGGGGTACTCAAATACACACCACTTTATACACAAACACTTGGAGGATAAAACATGATATCAATAAAAGAAATTGATTTAAGATATAGTGACAGCGATCAAATGGGTGTTGTTTATCACGCCAACTACTTTAGTTTTTTCGAAATGGGAAGAACACACATGTTAAAGGAACAAGGCATCGAATATTATAAAATAGAAGAAATGGGTTATATATTTCCCGTAAGAGAAGTAGACTGTACCTATTACCAATCAATTAAACTTGGTGAAAAAATTCGTGTGGAAACTGAGATTAAAGAAATCACAAAAATAAAATTCCAATTCGAACATAAAATCTTTAACGACAAACAAGAACTTAAAGCAGTAGGACACACAACCATTATTTGTGTTGATAAAGAAACATTTAAAATCGCTAAATTTGATAAATATCTCCCGGAAGTATATAAAATAAGAACGAAAATCTAGGCTTACACCCTAGATTTTTTATTAGGTCACTTTACCACTTTACCGGTGTAAAGCGCTAAATATAGCCGTTTTGAGCTATTTTTTTCTTTGAAACCGCATACAATTATAGTATAATTATCTCATACTATTAAAGAGGGTGACAATATGATTAAACTAAACGGCAAAGGACTAAATCTTGAAATGTTTATTAAAGCTTCAAGATTGAAAGAAAAAGTAGTCATAGGCGAGGAACAAAAACAACTTGTTAAACGTGCAAGAGAGTACGTTGAACATGTTGTTGAAAACGAAAAACCAGTATATGGAATCAATACTGGATTTGGTAAGTTAAGTGATGTTCCTGTAAAAAAATGTGACGTTACTAAATTACAAGAAAACTTACTAAAAAGTCATGCTTGTGGAGTTGGATTACCTTTATCTGACGAAGTTGTAAGAGGAATGATGTTATTACGTGTGAATGCACTTATCAGAGGAAATAGTGGTATAAGGCTATTGGTACTAGAAAAGATAGTTGAAATGTTAAATAAGGATGTATGTCCTGTAGTATTTGAAAAAGGAAGTTTAGGAGCTAGTGGAGATTTAGCCCCTTTGTCTCATATGTCTTTACCAATAATTGGTCTAGGAGAATGTCATTATCAAGGACAAAGAATGACTTCAGAAGAAGCATTCAAGAAAGCTGGAATACAGCCTTTAGAAGGATTAAAAGCAAAAGAAGGATTGAGTTTAATAAACGGGACACAATGTATGACGAGTATTGGTGCCTTTGTAGTATATGAGGCTGAGAGATTAGCAAAACTTGCAAACGTGTCATTAGGGTTAACAATGGAAGCTCTCCACGGGATTATAGATGCATTTGATGATCGTGTTCATCAAGTACGTGGACACGAAGGACAAATAGAAGCTGCAAAAGAAGTGCGAGATATATTACATGGTTCAAAAAATATTACTCGTCAAGGGGAAGAAAGAGTTCAAGATGCATATTCGATAAGATGTGCTCCCCAAGTTCACGGAGCAACGATTGATGCATTGGTCTTTGCCAAACACAAAGTTGAGATTGAAATGAATGCAGTTACAGATAACCCAATCATATTTGTTGATGATGATATCGCAATAAGTGCAGGAAATTTTCATGGACAACCCCTAGCATTAATATTTGATTATCTTGGAATTGCAATTGCGGAACTAGCAAACATAAGTGAAAGAAGATTAGAAAGAATGGTAAATCCTGCACTATCAAATGGATTACCAGCATTCCTAGTTCCTCATCCTGGAATTAATAGCGGATTTATGATTGTACAATATAGCGCTGCATCACTTGTCAGTGAAAACAAAGTACTTGCTCATCCAGCAAGTGTTGATTCAATACCAAGTAGCGCAAATCAAGAAGACCATGTATCAATGGGTACAATTGGCGCGAGAAAAGCAAACGAAATTCTGAAAAACACAAGACAAGTAATTGCGATGGAGATGTTTACTGCATGTCAAGCTATTGAACTAAATGGCTATACAAATCTTGGTGTTAAAACGAAAAAAGCATATAATAAAATTAGAGAGTACATTCCTTTCATTGAAGATGATGAAATCATGTATCCTCATATTCATGCTTTAAATGATTTAATTGCTAGTGATGAATTATTTAAACATATCTTTATGGAGGACTAATTATGGAAAAACAAATAGAATTTAATATAGGACACATATTTAAAGAACTGCCACAAAAGAAAGATTTTATTGAAGGAATCAGAAGAGCACCAAAACGAGAATTTACATTAACACAATCGGAAACAGAACTGGCTTTGAAAAATGCTTTACGCTATGTCCCAAAAGAGTGGCATAAAGAATTAGCTTCAGAATTTCTAGATGAACTTTTAACAACAGGAAGAATATATGGTTATCGTTTTAGACCTGAGGGATCATTAACAGGGAAACCAGTTGATGAATATAAAGGAAACATCCTCGAAGGAAAAGCGTTCCAAGTTATGATTGATAACAATCTAGATTTTGCGATAGCTTTGTATCCTTATGAGTTAGTTACATATGGTGAAACAGGTAGAGTAATGCAAAACTGGATGCAATATCATTTAATAAAAAAGTACTTAGAAGAAATGAATAATACTCAGACATTAGTGATTATGTCAGGACATCCATTAGGATTGTTTGCATCTAGTATCAATTCTCCCCGTGTAATGATTACAAACGGTTTAATGATTGGACAATATAATGATCTACATAACTGGAACAGAGCTGCTGCTTTAGGCGTTGCTTCTTATGGACAAATGACTGCAGGAGGATGGATGTATATTGGACCACAAGGAATTGTTCATGGAACA
>JBFFKS010000034.1:0-9063 GCA_041555275.1 Xianfuyuplasma sp.
CTGAACAGCCTGAAATAGAAGGAGAACTTGAAATTCCAGGATTCTCAACATACTTACAACCATTTGGTGAAAACTACATGTTAGGTATTGGGTTCAATGCTGATAACGATGGTCGTACAAATGGCTTAAAGGTTAGTATTTATGATATATCAGATAAAGAAAACCCAACAGTATTTAGTGAGGAAATCTTCTATTATTCAGACTTTGGATGGGCATGGTCAAGCGCAACCTATAACCATAAAGACTTACTTGTAAGTGTTGCAAAAGGACTTATTGCTTTACCATTCTCAACATATGATTACGATAATAATGTATATTCATATAATAGTGGAATAATTGTATTTCACTTTGATGAAACAGATGGTTTAGTGAATGCTGGATTTGTGCAACATGCTGAGAACTCTGTAGAGGACGTATATGTTTATAAATCAAAATTCATATCAGAATATTTCTATACCGTTTCAAACAAATACATTAAGGTATCTACAATAGAAGATCCTGAAACAATCCTCTATTCAGTAGAACTACCAAATGAATAAATAAAAAAAGATTCTCAAATGAGAATCTTTTTATTCGTCTAAATGTAGCCTTTTTGCTTCATCATAAACTGCTTTACTTACATGCTCAACCACTCTTTTATCAAAGGGTGAAGGGATGATGTAATCAGGTCTTAAATCTTTTTCTTCAATAATGCTTGCAATAGCCTTTGCACTAACTAACTTCATACTTTCTGTGATTTGTTTGCTATTTGCATCAAGTGCTCCTCTAAATAAACCAGGAAAAGCTAGGACATTGTTGAT
The DNA here is from genome assembly GCA_041555275.1 of Xianfuyuplasma sp. GTDB lineage: Bacteria > Bacillota_I > Bacilli_A > Izemoplasmatales > Izemoplasmataceae > Xianfuyuplasma. Next base: position 801 of record JBFFKS010000034.1, read on the forward strand.
TTGATTTGGAAAATCACTTCTACCTGTTCCAACGATAAAAGCACCGGCTTCTATTGCTTCATTAGGCATTATTTCAGGATCAGGATTAGCCATAGCGAAGATGAATGGATCCTTATTCATTGATTGAACCATTTCTTTGGTAACCAAACCTTTTGCTGAAACGCCAATAAATACATCAGTATCAATCATTACACCAGCAAGAGAATCCTCTGTTAAATTCTCAGGTGATTTGAAAATTTCTTGATCTAGTAATTCCTGTACTAAAAATGAATATTCATTATATTTTGAGTCTAGAACAACTCCTTGGCGATTATAACCATATAAATTGGTGATTCCAATATCGTGAAGTAATCTAGCAATACTACTTCCTGCTGCACCGGTTCCGCTAATAACGATTTTTAAATCTTCAAGTTTACGATTTGTTAATTTACATGAATTAATTAGAGCTGCAGTTGTAACGATAGCTGTTCCATGTTGATCATCATGAAATACTGGAATATCCAGTTCCTCTTTTAATCTTCTTTCAATGTAAACACATTTTGGTGCGGCTATATCTTCTAGGTTAATTCCACCAAATGATGGACTAATTCTTTTTACAGTTTCAATTATTTCATCGGGATTTTGGGTATCAAGAACAATTGGAAAGGCATCAACATTTGCAAATTCTTTGAAAAGGATTGCTTTGCCTTCCATAACTGGTAATCCCGCAAGTGGCCCAATATTTCCAAGTCCTAAAACAGCACTTCCATCACTAACAACGGCTACCATATTTCCTTTGGATGTATATTTATATACATTTTTTTTATCTTTTTTTATTTGAAGACATGGTTCAGCAACACCGGGACTATAGGCGAGTGATAAATCGTCTTGATTTGCGACTCTAATCTTACTTTCCACACTAATTTTTCCGGTATGGAGTTCGTGAAGGTCTAAACTTCTTTGTTTTAAATCTTTCATAGGTTACTCCTTAAATATGTCGTTTCCGTAAATATCATATGCTACAAAACAAGGAAAATCTTTCACTTTTAGTTCTCGAATCGCTTCGGCACCTAAGTCTTCATACATAATGATTTTGCTTTCCTCAATACAACTAGATAATAGTGCACCAGCACCTCCTGTTGCAATAAGATATACAGCATGATTCTTTATCATTTCTTGTCTAAATTCTTCGCTTCTGTCACCTTTTCCAATCATAACCTTGAGTCCTTTTTCCATAAGGATTGGACTCAGTTTATCCATTCGGTAACTAGAAGTTGGACCACTTGCTCCAATTGGAACCCCATCTCTAGCAGGAGTTGGCCCAACATAAAATATCACGCTGCCATTTATATCAAATTTCGGATTCTTTTCATCAATTAATCTAATATGAGCTTGGTCTCTTGCGGTGTAGATTATCCCGCTTATTAAGACACGTTCTCCTACTCTAAGTTTCTTGATATCTTCATTAGAAACTGGTGTGTTTAGTCTAATCACAATATCACCTCAGTGTGTCTTGAAGAGTGACATTGAATATTGATTGCGACTGGTAAACTAGCTATATGCATTGGGAAGTAGTTGATTTTGACGGCCAAACAAGTTGTTTTCCCACCAACTCCCATTGGACCTACACCGAGTTTATTAATTTCATCATATAGTTCATTTTCTAGATTTCTGATCATTTCGTCTTTACTTGAATCATCAAGATCACGAAGAATTGCTTCTTTTGCTAGAAGTGCACTTTTTTCTAAGTTCCCACCAATACCAATTCCTACAATAATTGGTGGACAGGGTTTCCCACCAGCATTAAATATTGTATCGAGTACTAATTGTTTTACACCTTCTATACCTTCAGTTGGAGTAAGCATAACAACTTTGCTCATGTTTTCACTTCCGCCACCTTTTGCTGCAATTTTAAGTAATACCTTATCCCCTTGAACCAGCTTTGTGTGGATAATTGCTGGAGTATTATCTTTGGTATTCACTCTATTAAAGGGGTGATTTACAATACTCTTTCTTAAGTACCCCTCACTGTACCCTTGTCGTACTCCTTCATTGATTGCTTCATAAATATCATCATCAAAAGAGACATCATAACCAATCTCTAAAAAGACCACAACTACCCCGGTATCTTGGCATAGCGGTACGTCACCTTTTCTAGCGATATCTTGATTTTCAATGATATCATCAAGGATAGATTTAGATAACTCCTTGGTCTCATTTTGTTTCGCTTTTTTTAATAGGGAAACGAGTGATTGATCCAAATTATAATTGATATCTATCACAGAATCCTTTATAATTTTAGTAATTTCTTTAACTGCGATTTTTCGCATAAAGTCACCTTCTTTTTTAACACCATAATTATAACATAACATAATATATATATATGAAAGTTTTATTTACTTTTTTCATCGACGAAAAAAAGTAGAATTTACTTGATTAATAGTTTTTAGTTTGATATAATTTATTCGCTAATAAAACTTACTATGGTTCAAACCATGGCGGAAGGAGTAATAACGATGAAAAAAGGAATACATCCAGATTACAAAACTGTATCAGTTACTTGTACTACATGTGGAAATGTATTTGAAGGTGGGAGCGTATTAAAAGAAATACGTGTTGATACATGTTCAAACTGTCATCCATTCTATACTGGAGAACAAAAATTCGGTAAAGCTGCAGGTCGTGTTGAAAGATTCAACCAACGTTACGGACGTAAATCAGAATAATAATAACTTAGCCACTTTGGTGGCTTTTTTATTTGTTTAAAAAAAGAAACCCAGTTCGATCGAACTGGGTTTTTTCTTATTTATAGAACTCTCTTGGTTTGAAGTGTGTGTGTAATAATTTTTTCGCTTTGTCAGATCCTGGTTCTTCAAAGAACTCATTATAAATATTCATGATATCTGGATTTAAGTTTGACTCACGATGTTGTGTTGCGGCATCAATTGCATTTAATGAGTCTGTTCTCATTTGGTGAACTGGCACGCTATCTTGAACTTTTGCAGTATGGATTGGTTGCCCACCACCATCGATACATCCGCTCGTACATGCCATGAACTCAACAAAGTGATATTGTTTTTTTGATTTTTTCATCTTTTTGAAGAATTCTTTTATACTACTACCACCTTGTACAATTGCTACGTTGAGGGTAGTTCCAGCAACTTTATAAGTTGCTTCTTTAATGTCAGAAGATCCTCTTGATTCTTTAAAATCAAATGATGTCGCTTGTTCTTCTAAAATTTCAGATACAGTACGTAATGTTGATTCCATTGCGCCACTTGTTTCACTTAATATTGGAGTAGCTCCTGAGTATTCAATCAAATGTCCGTAAGAAGTACTATCTTCTAATCTCATAAAGTCGATACCTTTTCGTTTTAACATACGAGAATATTCTCTTGTTGTTAATACGTAATCAACATCTCTTAAACCATCTACTTCCATTTGAGGACGATCTGCTTCATGTTTTTTTGCTATACAAGGCATGATTGAAACAAACACGATATCCTCTTTTTTATATCCTAGTTTTTCTGCATAATAATGTTTTGCCATTACCCCTGCCATTTGTTGTGGTGATTTAGCAGTTGATAAGTTTTCTAAGTATTCTGGTTCGTATTGTTCAATATAGTTTACCCATCCAGGTGAACAAGATGTAAATAATGGTAATTTACCACCATTTTTTAATCTATTGATAAATTCTGTACCTTCTTCTAAAATAGTTAAATCTGTTGCGAAATTAATATCCATAATGTCGTCAAATCCAACTTTTTTGAATGAAGTATACATTTTACCTTCAACATTTTCACCAATTTCACTACCGAAGTCTTCACCTAATGTAACGCGAATACTTGGTGCAGTAGTAACGATAACTTTTTTAGTAGGATCTTTTAGCGCATCAAGGACACCATCAATATGTGATTTTTCCTTGATTGCTGCAACTGGGCATACTTGAATACATTTACCACAGTAAATACATCCACTGTCTTCCATATTATGGAACAATGCAGGTCCAACATATGTTTCATTCCCACGATCGTTAAAATCTAAGATATTTAATCCTGTGAATTTTTCACAGGCAGTAACGCATCTACCACATAGGATACATTTACCGCTATCTAATACGATAGAAGAAGAAGTGTCATTAATTAATCTTTCTTTTTTGAAGAAACTGTTGCTTTCTCCATATACATTTTCAACGTTATATCTTCTCATTAGATCTAATAATTCACAATTGTGTTCTCTTTCACAAGCCCAACACTCAAATATATGGTTACTAGCTAGTAACTGAAGATTTTGAACAACTGAATCTTGTATATCTTCATTATCCGTTGTAATTTCCATACCGTCATAGATCGCTAAAGTACATGAGTTCTTCAAACCTCTCATTCCTTTAACATCAACAACGCATAGACGACAACTTGATGTTTCGTTGATTCCTTTTAAGAAACACAATCGAGGTATATCGATTCCTATTTCTTCAGCTGCTTGCAGTACTGTATAGTTTTCAGGGACAGAAATTTGTTTTCCATCAATAGTAATGTTAATATTCTTCATCTTCATGCCTCCTAAACACTTATGATCGCATCAACAGGGCATACGTTTTTACATATTCCACATTTAATACATGCTGATTGATCGATTTCGTGTAGTTGTTTTAGTGATCCTGAAATACAATCTACAGGACAGTTTATAGCACACTTTGTACATCCGATACAGTCTTTTGTAACTTCTAAGTGAATTAGAGGTTTACAAACTCCACCAGGACATACCTTATCTACTACGTGAGCTTCAAATTCTGGACGGAAGTGTTCTAACATTGATAATATTGGGTTAGGTGCAGCTTGCCCTAATCCACATAATGAAGAACTTTTAACCATCTTCGCTAATTTTTCTAGTTTATCAATATCTTCTAGAGTTCCTTCTCCAGAAGAAATAATTTCTAACATTTCTAACATTTTTTTAGTACCTTCACGACATGGTGTACATTTTCCACAAGATTCTTCAACTGTAAAGTCTAAATAGAAACGACAAATGTCAACCATACAGTTATCTTCATCGATAATAACCATACCACCAGAACCCATCATTGATCCTACAGATACTAATGTTTCGTATTCGATTGGTAAGTCCAATAGTGATTCAGGGATTGCTCCTCCAGATGGACCACCTGTTTGTACTGCTTTTAGTGATTTGTTTTTAGGGATTCCTCCACCAATTTCGTAAATTACTTCACGAAGGGTAGTTCCCATAGGTACTTCAACAAGTCCAGCATTTTTAATGTTTCCACCTAAACTGAATACTTTTGTACCTTTTGATCTTTCGGTACCGATTTTCGCAAATTTATCCGCTCCCATATATAAAATGGCAGGAATATTTGCCAATGTTTCAACATTGTTGATAATTGTTGGTTCATCCCATAAACCTTTGGCAGCAGGGAACGGTGGTTTGTTACGTGACATACCACGTGCACCTTCTATTGATGCGATTAATGCAGTTTCCTCACCACATACAAAAGCTCCGGCACCCAAACGAATTTCGATATCAAAATCAAATCCTGAACTAAAGATATTTTTACCTAGTAGCCCATATTCTTTCGCTTGGTTGATAGCTGTTTTAAGTTTTTCAATTGCTGTTGGGTATTCAATACGAACATAAATAAACCCTTTGTTCGAACCGATTGCATAACCACCAATCATTAATCCCTCTAGAATACTATGAGGATCTCCTTCAAGTAAGGCACGATCCATAAAAGCTCCAGGATCTCCCTCATCTGCATTACATATCATAAATTTTTGATCGCTTTTATTATTATAAGCAAAACGCCATTTTTGTCCTGTAGAGAAACCTCCACCACCACGTCCACGAAGACCTGAAGAGATCATTTCCTCTATAACTTGTTCTGGTGTCATCTCTAGCAAAGCTTTTCCTAAACCGCGATATCCATCTCTTGCGATGTATTCTTCAATGTCATCAGGATTAATTAATCCACAATTACGTAGTGCAACACGTGTTTGTTTTGCATAAAATTTAATTTCATCAAATGCTCTGATTTCATTGTTTTCAGTTAATGCTTCATCAAATACTTTTTTTGTTACAATACGTCCTTTGAAAAGATGTTCCTCACAGATAGTTTTAATATCTTTGTTTTTAACCAAGGCATAGAAAACACCTTCTGGATATACGATTACAAAAGGTCCTTGCTCACATAATCCTACACAACCAGTGTTTACTAGTTTGATTTCATCTCTAATTCCTAATCTTGTTAAGTGCTCCTCAAATTCATCACGTAGAGATTTTGCTCCTCTACTGATACACATTGAACCACTACAAATTAGGACATGCGCTCTTTCTAACATCCTGACACCACCTATAATCTATATTTTCCAATGACATTACTTTCGACAATTTTTCCGCCAATAATATGCTCATTGATAATTCTTTCAGCAACATTTACATCAACTCTACAATAAGTAGTTCTTTGTTCTCCTTGAAGTACCTCGACAATTGGTTCGATAGCACATTCACCGATGCATCCAACTGGTGTAACAGTGACAGCATCTAAATTATTACTGTCTAAAGCCTCTACGAATTTGTTCATAACTGGACGTGCACCAGCACTAATTCCACAGGTAGCCATTCCTACTAGTATTCTTATACCATCGTTTTTTCCTCTCATCGTAACTTTCTTCTGAGCGGCATCACGAATCTTTTTTAAATCGTCTAAAGATTTCATTCTGTTTCCTCCTTTAATATTTCCTGTATTCCTTCAATAATATTGTTTTTTATCCACAATATTACGCTGTAATCTTTGATTGGAACATCGCCTAATACTTGTTTAACTTCTCTTGTATCAAATACATATTCTTTGTTATTATATATGTGTTTATAATATATATCGATATTTTTTTCATTGAGAATTAATATCGATAGTGTTTCATCAATTTCTCCTAGTGGAGCTCTATCTAGGTGATCGTGGGTAAAGGTAGCAATGATGCTTGTTCCTTTTCCTTCTTCGCTTTTTACTGAGAAAGTACCATTTGTCATTTCTGCAGCCATTTTGAATAATGAAACACCTAAACCCACTTTTCTTGTCGTTCTTGTTGTGAAGAATGGGTCTGATACTTCGGATAACGTTTTTTCGTTCATTCCACTTCCGTTATCATGAATGGTGATGGAATAAAGGTTTTGTTTGGGTTGTTCATCAATAATTATTTCAATTAGTTTTGCATCTGCTTTGATTGAATTTTGACAAATATCTAATATATGTAGTGATAATTCATTCATTATTTTGTGAAATAGTCGAAGAAAGCATCTATCGTCTTTTCCTCTAATTCAAGATAATGTTCTTTTTCAGATATTTGCAATAATGAGTGGGCATCAGAATTGTATAACTGTTTATATTTATTCAGTTCTGGATGTTTCTTTAAGTACTCATCCTTGAAATATTGTTGTATCTCGATTCCATCAAAGTTTATGTTTTGTAATTGAAATGATTTTAATGCAGATTTGTGTTTACGATCTATATGAGCTAGAATAACAATTCCTCCTAACGATTTAACCATTTTATATAGTTCAATGTACGGAATATCAGTGTTGAATAGTGGTTTACCAAATGTTTCTTTTGTTGTATCGTAGATGTCGGTAATCATTTGGTCTTTCTCTGAGAAACGTCCCCATTCACCTGTTAAGTGCTGTTCTAACTGTTTATCTAATTTATCAGCTGCTTCATATGTCTTAAAGTAACACAAGACGTCAAAGTTCTCTTTAACGGTAACTTCAACACCTGGAATCAAAATGAAATTATATGATTCCTCTATTTCGTGTATTGTTTGTAATTGTTTTGTTGAATTGTGATCGGTTATTGCTAAGAAGTCTAACTCTTTTAACATTGCCATATTTAGAATATTATTTGGTGTCATCAACTCATCTGCATCAGGAGATAAAACACTATGGATATGTAAATCGTAATAAAGTTTAATTACTTAACACCTAATGAGTTTAATAATAAAACTGTTTCTGCAGATGGTAGTGTAGTTGATACTAGTGGGATTTCTAGTTCATTTGCTTTTTCAATGATGGCATCATTAACTTGCGTTTTATGTGAAAATATAACACAAGATAAGTCTAATAAACTAGCAACTCCAAGTACGTTGATATTATTCAACACAGTTATTAACACGTTATCCATTTCAGCATTTCCCATGACATGACTTAATAAATCACATACAAATATCCCGTTGATTTCATTTTCTAAGTTACATTTGTCATTAATTAGTGTAAAAAATTC